>JAFUJY010000135.1 GCA_017467985.1 Bacillota bacterium | reverse complement strand
CGGTGCGGTACAAATTCTTTAGGTTATGGCGTACATAGAAATACAGATCCTTGATACCATAGAGAATAACACCGACAGGGTGGCACACAGCACAGCGGATCTTGGGGAACAGTGCCAGAATAATGATGGAGAAGATCAACACGATAAAAATCATTTAAACCACCGCCAATTGAAAAAGAATCCGGAGATATAGGAGATGGCCTTGAATACAGCCAGCACCAGGAAGACTGCCACGATAAACCGCAGTAAATATGGGATCAGCTCCATCATATTCTGGGGATAGGTCTCCAGGCCGGCAAGACCGAAGAACTCATAAACGGTATTTAGCATCCAATCACCTCCGGAACAAATTCAAAAAAAAGCTAAGCAGCGCCAAGACGAAAATCAAAAGCAGCAGGCCTTCCGTTACGGTATAGTCATGGAAGGATGTGACCATGAAGGGCCTGTCCACATCTACCAGCACGACCCCTATGGTTTCTGCCTGAGGTGGTTCAGTTGTTTCTAGTGCAGCAGTTTCGACTGATTCAGTGCTTTCAGTTGCTTCTAAAGTATCGGTTACAGGTAATGTTGTTTCTCGTGTTTCATTCAGTTCCATAAAAACCTCACAATCAGTATTCCAATGACAGTAGCGGCCAGGCCCCAGATAAGGACATCCCAATAGGAGAAGGTAAAGCCGAACACGGTCAGGTCATTTTGCATGATATCGTATGCGCCAGAGAATATGGCAGTAATAATTTCCATTAGCTTCCTCTCACTTTCTTGACGATACCGGCAATCAGTACAGCCAGCAGACCGGCCCCGATGGCAGCAGAGACAGGCTCAGGCAGGAATGGGAAGAACACAGACAAGGCGTTCAGCACGGAATTCAGGAAGCCTGTCCCCAGGTTCCAGAGGCTTTCCAGGACAAGCCAGATGCCGTTGGCAGCGTCAATGATCAGGGTGAACATATCCACCAGGCCGCCAAGGAGCCATTCGATCAGGGAGGCAATTCCGCTGCCTAACCAGTCGGCAACGTCATTCACAGTATTTAAGATCCAATTTCCCAAAGGTATACGCCTCCTAATCCAACCACTTTTTCCAGACAGCCAGGGCAATCAAAGCGATAATGCCAAACCAGAACACGGCCATGAGATCCTCCGGAAGCAGGGCAATGGTATGTCCCAGGAAGTTTGGATATGCACTGCTCTGGGCGCTTATGGTCTCCAGGTAGCTATTAAAAGAATCGGTAATACCAGTAAGGCTATCCACCAGCTGAGCAAGCTTTTCCGTACACCAGGAGATACCGTCTGCCAGAAAGTTGCCAATACTGGTAAAGAGGCCGTCGCCTTCGTCACTGTCGTACTCTGTCTTTGTGGCACCGCAGCGGGAACAGGTATAGTTTGTATAACCGGCCGTCACTTCGGCGCTGACTGTCCAGGCAGTACCGCAGGAATTACAGGTGCAGGAATAGGTACCTGACGCCTCATCCAGAGCACAGGCAAAGTCTGAACTGTTGCAGTCTGGGCAGCTTGTCTCCTCAGGAAGGGCATATGTAGTATCTACTCCGCCTGTAGAGAGCCAGTCATGCCCCAGGGCCTCTATGGTCTCCGTGTACTGGGTGCCGCAAGTGGAGCAGGTGTACAGAGCAACGCCGGAGTCTGTACAGGTAGCTTCCTTGAAAACGGAGTAGGTGGAGCTGTGCTCCAGCATTGGAATCTCTTCCACATGTTGATCTCCGCAGACAGAGCAGGTATAAATTCTTTCGCCGGTACCGGTACAAGAAGACTCTTTTGTCGTTTCCACGGTATAACTGTGACCGTTCAAAGCACAGGCGCTGGAGGCAACCATGACATAGGCATATTCATCTGTGTGGACTGCAGCACCGGTGGAGTCGTAGTAACCTATGGTAACGGCATCGTCACCGTAGGTGCAGAGGATCCGAATAATATCCGTATTGTTAATGAGGAATGTACCCGCATCCAGATCAATATCATAGCTGCGGGTGGAGTAGTCGTAAGTCCAACCGGTAGTTAAGTATTGAGCACCGGTGACCGGCTCTGTAAATACCAGGGTCTCCTCATCATAGAGGGAGGGGGAATAGTAATCAGTCAGAGTGCCGTTTTCATCCAGGGTACCTATGTAATAGTTGACGTTAGTGGAGTTATCTGTAAAACTGTTGTCCGTGTTGTAGTTATTGATGCTTTGGGTTAGAGAGCCAACACGGGAAGAAGCAGTGCTATCAGGTCTAACAGGATCTGAATAGAGAGATGACTGGGAACGCCAATCAACAACAATTGTTGGACGGTCGTTTTTGCTACCATACACAAGACTAACGCCAGAACAGGAAGAAAATGATTTATCATACCAATCGCCAAGAGATCGACTAAAATAACTATCACTATAAGATGTAGCATAAGGAGACTTAATAGTATAGCTATCTGGAAAATAAAAAGAGCTGTTAGATACAAAGTAATAATAAGCCGAACTACCTTCTAAGTGATAAATACAAGCGTAAGGGTAAGAAGTTGGATTTGTTGAGTATCCTGGAATTGGAGGCAATACCACACCATTATACGATAAACCAGTTACAGCGATAACTGAGTTAATAGTCGTGCTATCAAGGACGGAGACATATTCATCGTAACTTGTCTGTAGCGCATCCAACATTTCTCCGCAATTCACACCACAATAAGAACAATTGCGATTACGCAAATTGCTGGAGCCTGGAGGAAAAATATGCCAACTAATCTCATGATTAGTCTGGTTATCTGCAACGGAACAATATATGGAAGACGCATCTAGGACGGAATTATAATAATAACTATCATCGCCACCCCAAAACCAATCAGCAATAACGGCAGCAGCATGATTCCACATATACTCCCACCAAGAACAACCGTATGAAACTATAGCATCAATATTTTCACCATAGTCAGGATACTCTGCAGCTGAAACAGGAACAAAAAGAAGCAAAAGCACAAGAGTGACGGACACGATCCGCCTAAAAAGAGTGCTCCAATTAAATAAATCTTGCATAAAAGACCTCCGTGTGCTAAGATAACAAAAGAGGTGAAACGGATGAACCATTACTTAAAATCTCAAATTGAAAATATGATAGCTATGACAAAAGCATTTGAAAGCGGCTGCCATCTGGCAGTTATGCAAAATGACGGCAAGATCGACAAAGACGAAGCTAAGGCACTAAATAAAGTTGAAGCTGCGACAGAACAGTTTATTAAAGAAATCAGCAACGTTATAAAAAATAAATGATATCTAAGAGCCGTGCAAACAGCACGGCTTCTTTTCATGCGGGTCAGCTAAATAAAGCAGACATACCAGACAGCAGTTATCAGAGCAACAGCGCCTAAGGTAATCAGCAGATCCGTTACCCAGTAGTACACAGACTTCCAAAAACGCTGCAACGGGTTTAGTCGCTTCCAGATATAACGGATAATCCCAAGAGCAAATTCCGGCATAGTCTGTGTATTTACGGCCTGCGGCCACGGGCAGCATTGGCAACCAGCAAGAAAATACCAACACCCACCAGCATCAGAGAACCGACCAGAAATATTGCCAGAATGGGCAAATCCAGCATAGCCAGGATCGTGGAATCCATTAAACCTAAAACTTTTACAAAAATGTCCATAACAACCTCCTAAAAGAATGGGGCACGAACGAACGTGCCCCACCTTGTGATATCAGCGGGCAGCACCCTTGATAGCGGAGAAGATACCGATACCAATACCCAGCAGACCGGCGGCTGCAAAGGAAGCCAGCAGGGGATTGCCGGTGATCAGGGTGAACACATTACCTACCACAGTGGTAACGGTCTCAATACCGGAGATAATAGACTCCATACCAGTCACTACAGTTTCTTCCACAAGAAACTCTCCTTTCTGAATAAATTTATTATTGTCACACAAACCGCGTGGCTGCCGGCTGCCGATCCGCACCGTAGCTGCATAGAATTGTGTTACAACCTCATTTTTTCAAAAGCTCGTCCCCGAAAATTTCTGCCATATCCATTTGGTCCTCCAGAACAGGAAAATCATTGTTCCAGTCATAAATACCGAGCTCCATCCGGAGCTGCTTCAGGGAATCAGCACTTCGCTGGCGCTCCAGCTTTGCCTCATTGATTGCAACTTTATACTTTTTCTTCAAATCAGGATGTACACGCCGGGATTCTGCCAGAAGATCGGAAATGTTTCCGTGTATAGCCTCGTAAGCCTGTAGGGCCTGGCCGTACTGGAATACCATCTGCTCCTCGGTTTTACGGAAGTTGTACGGCTCACCGGGAGATATCCAGAGACGAATCCTGGCAGCGCCATTAATCAGCTTATCCCAGTATTCGGAGACAGGCCACCGGGACTTGTTAGAGTCGCCTGTGGGCTCCCTAAAACAACAGTAATTGCGCAGAACACCGGCGAACGTAAAGCCCACGTCCCGAGACTTCAGAATCTCAGCAACTGCCGATAGGGCACGCTCCAGCCGGAGCTGCATCTCAACACGGATCCAATGACGAGTATTGAAACCACGCTCTGATGCTTTGTCATAAATACGAACAAAGACAGCAGACTTTTCAGAGCCTATGTAGACTGTAAGACCCTGAATATCCTCTTTTTGGTCATCCGACCAGATGATTCTGGACTTTTTGGGGCTTCCAGTAAAGTATCTGGCCTCTGTATCCTGGCGAATACGGTTGAGGTCCAGAATACCGGTATGATCGTCAAAGGCCAAGTCAATACGTGTAAAGTTGATCTTGGAATCAAGACTGCAGATATCAGAGAGCAGTTTGAACCAGTCTCCATGGCCGTAGGTTTCAAAGGCGCGACAGCCATTACCGGACATATCCAGGCATATACCCATATCGTACCGCACCTTTTCAGCAGCGGTAGATTTTTCTGTATCTTGGTAGTTGTCAATATTGTCAGCGCCGTACCGGATAACGATATTGGCAAAGGTACATTGCCGAGGATAACCGTGCCGAAACGCAAGCCTGTCTTCCCAATCGATATCAGCGGCATCCAGACCAAGCATTCTTTGAATGTCCAAGACTGTGATATCATGCAGCGTAACTGTCAGCCAGTCGATTAGGATAGCGTTCTCCTGCAGATCCAAATTTCCGCGAAATTCCAACTTTTTGCACCCCTCTATGTAGACTCTACCCCCCTGTTAGCAGCGGGGGGTGTGGGGAAAAGCGAACTTTTCCCCAATTTTCCATATCCAGGGGTACGCCTCACGGCCAGCCCTTATAGTTGCCTATTGAGGCACTCGTCTGCCAATGACAGTTTCGATAATGTGAAGCTCACGTTCGCTAAGAGGTACACAATCGTACTCACCGTTCACACGGCCAATACGGAAAAAAACTACAGCGCCTACTAAGGGATCACCATAGGCAGTACCACGATAGAACAACGAGGCCAGGGGATTGAGTGGCTGCGGCTCTGTCTTGACCTTGCCTAGCTCATCAACCATACAGCAGAACCCAAACGGAAACGTCACGCATTCCAGGCAGTCGCAGCCGATAACCTCACGAAAAGCACTGTACATGTTGGCGCGATCCGTATGGATCCACCGCATGCTGCCATCCGGGAAGAGTACCAGATACTTCTCAACAGTAGCCATCTTGATGTACCTCTTGATCTTCCCAGGGCAGTGGCCCTTCATACAGTGGACATTCCTAGTCATGCTCGGCCATGCAGCCACAATCAGAATCATACAAACCACAACCAACACACGGACTTGTATTCATACAAATACCTCAGTTATCGACAGCGACCATAACCACGCGCTGCTTGTCATCAAAGAAGAGCCGCACACGGTCACCAACGTGGAGATCCTTCCATACATCAGCGGAGATGCATTTTTTCTTCTCGGCCTTAAAACCGGAGGCATGATAGTCCTCAGATACATAATCAGAAACAGGAGAAATAACATAGATATTGAAGAAATCCTTCTTCTCTGATCCTCCGTCTGCTGTTGCCGCGTCAAAACGGCCTGCTGCCCAGCCTACAAAAACATAGCCGGGATACTCACTGGATACGATAAATTCGTTGTTGCCCATATAAGACATTCCTTTCCGGGCCTATAGCCCACCAATTTTTATCGGGCGGAATAGCCCCCGCCCAAGGCTTCCAATGAACAAAAACACAGGCCACCTGTCTCAGTGACCTGTGTAAATATAATATAAAACTTGCAATGGTAAATGTCAAGAAGAATTTACACATTTTGGGGTGATGTAATACAAGTTTGAGATCCTGGCGCCAGGATCGATCGGGGATCTGTGTTACAGGGCTTGTAACACAAAAAGCTGCGGAAGAAGATCTCCAGGACATCTGCAGCACATCTTAAGCGTATTACATTAGCCATGTAAAGCTGCAGCAACTTAACCCGCATTTTTGATAACTGGAACACCATCCCCGGCCGTGACGAATTGGCCGGGGATTCCTCATCCCTAAATTTGGCAGACGGTGGAACCAATACCACATTAAGAATCATTTGATCAAGAGCTTTCGCGGCATAAAAACCAGTGTGCGCACTGGTATTTATTCCACGGTCTCTTGACAAATGCTCCTTAATGTTGGGTGTAGCAGACAAGCAAAGCGCGGCGGCGCTTTGTTGTCACCACTTATTTATTTTGGAAGGAGG
>JAFUJY010000019.1 GCA_017467985.1 Bacillota bacterium | reverse complement strand
TTCCATCTTCGCTGCCTTCTCAACCTCAGCAACATCCGCAATATTTTCCATAAACTGGTCTAATACGACCTTACCAACCTCAGTACGGGTCAGCTCACGGCCACGGAAACGAACAGATACCTTAACCTTATCCCCATTCTGCAGGAACTTGGCAGCCATACGAGCCTTGGTAACCATGTCGTGGTCCTCAATGTTAGGAGACAGACGTACTTCCTTAATCTCGATAACCTTTTGTTTCTTCTTTGCTTCCTTCTCACGCTTGATCTGCTCGAAACGATATTTGCCGTAATCCAGAATCTTGCATACCGGCGGCTTTGCCTGGGGTGCAATGTTAATCAGATCCAGCTCCTTCTCCTGCGCCAAACGCAGCGCATCCTTCGTCGGCATGATACCCAGCTGAGTACCGTCTTCATCGATCACGCGAACCTCACGCTCACGAATCTCCTCATTAATCAATACTTCGCTAATGGTCGGACACCTCCATATATTCTTGAAACCGTCCTGCAATAAAAAATGCGGACTTCGAGAAGTCCGCATCACAGAACAAGGCCTACTGCGCCTTGTTAAAAATCCTGTATTAACCCTCTTCATATCTCAATGGGAAGGTGAGAAGCGGAAACTTCTACTTGTTTCATACTTAGCTATTATACCGCATGCGGCATAATATGTCAAGCACTTTTTTAACTTTTTTTACTCTACAATCCAATCCACAGCAACGCTGCTTTCCCGCACCTGGTGCATATACTTCTTAACCACGCTGCAATGGTAGGGATCCTGCTGATAAGCCTCCAACGCAGCCTCGTCATCCAGCAGCACCTGCAGATGCAGGTCATAGGACCGCTCAGAATGCAGAAAATCAATGCCAACTTCGATATCCCGCAGCAGCGGAACATTCCCCTTCATAGACATCAAAACTTCCTTTGCCTTCTGACAGGCCTCCGGACTATTATCCTTTAGCTTAAAGCACACTACATGTTTGATCATTTTTAATCACCATTGCTTTCGCCTCGCGAAAGCTTCCTTTCTTCGGAATTGTTGCTGGTTTTGCGAAGCAAAATCGCCGCTGCCCACAGTGGCGAAAGCCACAAAACGCGATGTGAAAAACTTGTTTTTCACACTTTCCTCCTTTGATATGCTAAACGCTCATCTCCATTTTCTAAATGGATGATTCCGCAGTAGCTGAATCCATTTTTCTTGACAAAATTCTGCATGACATAATTATCCCGATGGGTGTCAATGCGCAGATTGTCCACTTGCCCTGCGCACCATTGTACGCAAAACGTGGCCGCTCCTTTGGCCCGGCTGGCAATCCGATGGATGACTCCGTACGGCTCGTCATTGAGCCAGGCGCCGCCCTCAATCTCCAGGTATGTAGGATCCACACCCTGGCGAAAATAAAAACTGGCGACAATTTGATTATCCTCTTCGCAGACATAACTGCATCCGGAAGCAATGTCCGATCGCAGCAGCTCTTCCTGGGGATAGCCGCCCACCCACTGATTCATGTTGCCGTGGGCACGCATGAAGCCTCTGGCCTCGTCAAATAACTGCATCAAATCCGGAAGATCGGAAACGTTTGCTGGTCGTATGATCATAATGGTTACTCTCCTGGCTGAATATCTGCTTTTACTGCTTTAATACGGATAAATTCCTTAAACTCTTCCGGTGTGCCAACGACAAAATCCTTCTTGCTAACAAAATATCCTCGTGGTCCCCTTACTGTATAGCAATAGGTATTTTTCGTCTCGGATACCTTAAGAATATCTTCATACTTCATATCGAATTCCAATCCGCCCACAGGATTATATTCCGCAAAATGATCCTCCCAGAATACAGACTTGCCGCTTTTATCCGTTCCATAAAAATTACACTGGACCTGATAATTCTTTTTTGCTTGCCGCATCACATAATGGCGGCTATAAAACCAAATCAACCCGCCGCCACACATCAATATTAATACCCCATAAAGATATAAATCTGACGGTCCATATGTCCACGCATCCAACAATGTACCTAAGCCTTTTAACACAAAATATAAACCAGCAAATTGATACACCAAGGCGAACCAAGGCTTTCCTTTGCCCGTCCAAACTTCTATATAAGTAGCTTCATCCACTTTGCCCTCTACTACAAACAATGGTTCCATGACCGTCTCCTTTCTCAGCCGTACACCTGAAATCCCGTAATTCCCCGAAACTCCTTCATCCATTCTTTGGTATTATAAAATATAATGACGCCTGATACTTCATCGCTGATATAATACAGCTGCTTGTCGTCGCCATCCTTTTTCAGGATGTCACAAACATCGTCTAAAACGCCAAAATCCATCCAGTCATAAGTCGCTGTCGCCGTAAGAACATGGACTTCCCCTTCATATACAAAGCTTATGGTAACTTTGCCATGGCCACTTTCCAGACTTACACCGCTCCAATCCTCGGATACTTGCGTAAATACCACTTCGCCGCCGCTGACCATGGACACCGCCCGCAGCAGATCCGTGTACATTGTATCCACATACATTACCTCGGCACTGATACTGCAGATATTCGACTCCGGTAAAATCCAGCCATCGTCTCCATATTCGCCCATTCCGACCCATCCCAGCACATCCAAAACCGGACTATATCCATATGGATTATAAAATTCACCTTGTTCTCGATACCACTCTTCTACATCCAGTACAATATCATTCGTGATACCTGTAACACCCAGTTCGATTAATTTATCAATCCGGTCATGAAAGTCCTGCTGAGGTGTCTTCACCTTACAGCCAGGCAGCAATACAATCAACAGCAGAATAAGTATAAACTTGCCTTTCATGGGATCTCACCTCAAAATCCCAGATTCTCCCCCACCAAAACAATTTTAATCTTCCCTGCGGGACGGCTGACCCGAATCGTACTGATGTAGGCACAGATGCAGTCCGGTGATGTACAATCAGCACAGCTGCCGGTTACACTGCAAGGCGTTTCCAGACCAAAGCGCTGGACATTGGTGGGCGCCGCCAGGTTTCTGGCCCGCTGCCAGGCATCTTCCAGAGTCTTGACTACTTTATTCATACCAATAACAAGGATTACATTCTTAGGCCCGTAGATCATGGCGGCCACACGATTGCCATTGCCATCGATATTGACCAGCTGACCATCCTCAGTCATGGCATTAGAGCTAGCCATGTAAGTATCTGCCAGCAAAGCCTGCCGCATCAGCTGCACTCGCTCTGCTCCGGACTGGGCGGTATCACGGTCAATCACATTGTATTTACCGCTGCGCAGCTCGTCTATCACGCCAATCTGCTCCAATGTCACCGAGCCGCCCCAGGCGACCACATCCCCTTCCGGAATTAAGGACAGGGCTTTGACCTTGGCCTCTTGGGCCGTATCACAATAATATGCTTCAAAATGTCTCTTTTTCAGCGCCTCCACTACACGAGGACCGATCTTCTGATTACGCAATACTTCAGCATTTGTCATGACAATAAAACCTCCTTACATTCATATCTTTATTGTAAAGAGGTTTTGAAAAAATGTCAATTAAAATTCATTACAACACCCATGAAAACAGGTAAATTGTTTACATTATCAACAATCATGTATACAAAGGGCCGATTCAGATATACTTCCTTTTCAGACCACATAGCACTCTCTGTCTTCATCTCCACCTTTGTCACAGCAGCCGCTTCCGTTCCCAGTTCGTCCACTGCAATAAAGGTCTTATGCAGCACGTCGCCAATATAAATATTCCCATTGCCCACAGCCATCTTGGAAAAATCCGCCTGACTTCTGTCAAAAGCTAACGGCATCCCCATGGTTTTGAGTACTTCATTCATGGACAATTCATATTCATAGCTGAACTTGGGCACGGCAATGATCACATCCGTATCCTCCGCTGACGCCAACATTTGCTGCAGCCCTTCTCCGGTCAGGCTGCTGATATAATCATAGATTGACACATCTTCATTGGGCAGCAGGGCTACAAAGCTGTACTGTTCGTCCTTGTAAGGCTTGATAAAACCGGTTGCCATGTCATCTTGTACATATCCCCATTCCATGCCGTGCATCATCTTCACCTGCACTTCATTACCGGTGACGGTGGTAAATGTACTATTATAAGTATCCGTAGAATCAAACTTACGATACCAATCCCCATCAAAGGTCAGTGCGTTGATCAAATACATGATGGTATCTGCATCGATCTCGTCTACGATCTTATCGATCATATCATTCGTATGCTTCTTGACCCATTGATTGATCGCTTTCACCGTGCCGTCATCAAAGGGCGCCTTGTAAGCCTGGGCATTGTAAAAGTCCGCATTCGTCTGCAAGAACTCTGGATACACAGTCAAACCCTCGGTGTCCCTATACCAAATAGAATTGGCCAACTGCATCTTGTATCCGTCCGCTGAAGGCAGATGATCCACATAATACTTGAGATACTCGTTGCGCCAGGTCTCGTCCAGTCCTAATACAGCATTCATCTGACTAAGAGTGTCCCCTGCCGCACCATTGGCAGTCATGCTCAGCGCCACTTGCACCGACAACGGCGAAATCAGCAGATTCTTATCCTCCTCCACAGACTCTTGCAGCAGTTCCACTGCAAAATCCATCTGCGCTGTCAAAAACTCTTGGCTAACCTCTGTGCCACTGACTTGTCCGGGTTTGATCCCACTCATCAAGTCCGCCGCATGCACGCTGCTGCAGCCTGCAACCACCAGAACCAACAATAAACATAACCACTTTTTCATAGAGAAGCCCCCTTTACGAGATTTTTTCCTTCTATCTATATAGTACGGTTTTATGCCTTTAGGTTGCACACATCCTCAATTAATTTTGTCACATTTTCAGACTTAGTGGCCCAGCTGGTACAAAAACGAACGGCGCTATGGGTTTCGTCCATCCGCTGCTGATAACAGAATCCATAGTTCTTTTTCAACTCCGCCAACTGGTCATCCGGCATAATCACAAAGATCTGATTGGTGGTGGTTTCGATCAAGAAGGGATAGCCCGCCTCTGCAAAGGCCTCCCGCAGATGATCTGCCAGGCAATTGGCCTGGGCTGCAATCGTCAAGTACAAATCATCCGTAAACAACGTATCAAACTGAATACCCAGCAGGCGTCCCTTGGCCAGCATCCCGCCCTTTTGCTTGATCATATAGCGAAAATCCTTTTGGATGGACGGATTGGTAATGACCACCGCCTCTCCAAATAAGGCACCCACCTTGGTGCCGCCAATGTAAAACACGTCGCAAAGTTTGGCGATGCTTTCGAAGGTCAGATCATTTCCCTTCGCTGTCAAACCGTACCCCAGCCGAGCACCATCCATAAACAAAATCAGGCCGTTGCGGCGGCAAGCCTGAGACAAATCGGTCAGCTCCGCCAGTGAATAAATGGTTCCCAGCTCCGTCGGATTGGAAATATACACCATCCCCGGCTGCACCGTATGTTCTGCGCTCTCATCGTGGATGTGCCCCTGATACAACGCCTCCACCTGGGCGCCGGTAATTTTGCCATCTTCGGAAGGAATCGCAAGTACTTTGTGACCGCAAGCTTCTACTGCTCCGGTTTCATGCACATGAATGTGGCCGGAGGACGCAGAAATCACGCCCTGCCACGGCTTCAAAATGGCAGAAATCACCGTCACATTGGTCTGGGTTCCGCCCACCAAAAAATGCACATCCGCCTCCGGCACCTGACAACGCTCTTTAATCTTCCGGGCTGCACTGGCACAGTAAGGGTCCATGCCATAGCCATCGGTCTGTTCCATATTAGTCTGAATCAAACGCTCCAAAATCTTTTCATGAGCACCTTCATTATAATCACATTGAAATAAAATCATTTCGCACCTCCAGCGATCTTGTCTAATCCCAGTTCAAAATATGCATCATAACACACTGCATTGCCCGCCACCACCGGATTAGGCTTGTACAAATCCAGCGGCGTACCATCCGGGCGGCTGATCTTGCCGCCAGCTTCTTCCAAAATCAACGACACCGCTGCAAAATCCCAGGGCTGCAGCACCATCTCAAAGTTAAATTCGCACCAGCCGCTGGCAATGGCACACATATCCAGCGCTGCGGAACCACTGCGGCGAATATCCGCAGCCCGGTCAAATAATTCTTTGGCCAATCGGAATGAAATATTCGCAAGCTCCACATTATAAGGAGCGGTACCGAAGCAAATCAAAGCCTCCCGCAGCGGACGTTTGCTCACCTGAATAGGCTTTCCGTTACGCCACACACCCACGCCCCGCTGCGCACTGAAAATCTCCTGGGTGTAGGGATTATAAACCACACCATACTGCACAATTTTATCCTTGGCCAGCGCGATGGATACACAGCTATGGCGATACTGATGAATAAAATTGGTGGTGCCATCAATGGGATCCACAATAAACTGCCAACTGGCATCACTGGCCTCAGCTGCATCCTCTTCCTCTCCCAAGAACCCGGCCTGGGGCATAATCTTTTTTAATTCACACTGCAGGAAGTTCTGCACAGCCACATCGTACTTGGTCACAAAATTGGCTGATCCTTCCTTTTCCTGCACCTCTTTATCTTCATTTTCTGCATCCAGCATAATTTTACCGGCCTCAATGGCCGCGGCAATAATCTGTTCTAACATAATTGACCCTCCTTTTCCGACTCCTATAATACGGCTTGCTACGTGCTTCGCACTCCCGCAAGCCTCAAACACTCATAATCCGCTCATTTTTCTTCGAAAAATGGCTGCTTATTCGTGTTTGACCCTAGTATTATCATATCACACTATTCCATAATTGACAAACCCCAATCTGGCATTTATAATGAAATTAATACTATCAGGAGGTTTTTCTTATGACTTCTTCAACATCATTGATCGTCCAGAAACAACGTGCATTTTTTGAATCCGGCTGGACCTTAGATACTTCCCATCGACTGGAAGCCTTAAAGAGCCTAAAGCAAGGCATTAAAGATATGGAAAAAGAAATTGCTGCCGCCCTGCAGCAGGATCTGGGCAAAAGTCCTTCCGAGGGCTATATGACCGAAATCGGTATGGTTTTGTCCGAGATCAGTTATATGGAAAAGCACTTGGTTTCTTTCGCCAAGCCCAAAATGAAACTGTCTCCTCTGGCTCAGTTTCCTTCATACAGTTATATACTGCGTCAGCCCTATGGCACCGTGCTCATCATGAGCCCCTGGAATTATCCTTTTATGCTGGCATTGGAACCTGCGGTGGATGCCATTGCGGCGGGCAACACGGTTATTATTAAACCCGGCTCTTATTCTCCTGCCACATCAGCCGTCATTGAAAAACTGATTACGGACTATCTGCCGCCTCAGCTGGCTGCGGTTATCCAAGGCGGTCGCGAAGTAAACCAGGACCTGTTGGAGCAGCACTTTGACTATATCTTCTTCACCGGCGGCAAAACCGTGGGCAAGTTGGTTATGGAAAAGGCGGCGGCCCACTTGACTCCCGTCACTTTGGAACTGGGCGGCAAGAGTCCTTGTATCGTGGATGCCTCTGCCGACCTCCCCCTCTCCGCCCAGCGCATTGTCTTTGGTAAGTTCTTAAACTGTGGTCAAACCTGCGTGGCCCCCGATTATCTATTGGTGCATGAAAGTGTGAAAGAAGCCCTTTTACTGGAGTTAAAACTGGCCATCAAACGACAATTTGGTGCCAAACCTCTGGACAACGCCAATTACGGTCATATCATCAACGACAAGCATTTTCGTCGCCTGTTGGGTTTGATGGAGGGAGCCACCATCTGTGCCGGCGGCCAGTATGACGACAAGAATCGCATCGCCCCCACCATCCTTACAGATGTGACTTTGGATAGTCCCTGCATGCAGGAAGAGATTTTTGGTCCCATCCTGCCTATCATTACCTTTAAGGATTGGAACGAAGCCTTTGCCATTATTAAGTAAAATCCCACACCTCTGGCACTGTATTTGTTCACCCGCAAGGAATCCGTCAAGAAACTGGTGACCGACACAGTTTCCTTTGGCGGCGGCTGTATCAATGACACCATTATTCATTTGGCCACCAGCCGCATGGGATTCGGTGGTGTAGGCACCAGCGGCATGGGCAGCTACCATGGTAAATACGGCTTTGACACCTTCACCCACGACAAAAGTATGGTGGATAAGTCACTGCAGCTGGACCTTCCCTTCCGCTATCAACCTTATAACTCTCTAAAAGACTTACTGATCAAATTATTCTTACGATAAGGACTCTAAACCAATGAGGAAACTATTCAAAAAATACCCTGTTTTATGCATTTCCGCCCTGTGTGCCCTGATTTCTATGATTTTTGTACTGCCCGATGCCCAGTACGCTGACTATATTGACTTACAGGTGATTTGTCTGCTTTTTAGCCTGATGGCCGTGATCCAAGGCTTTCAGTCCCTGGGCATCTTTAACCGCTTGGCAGGAGTCATGCTAAAGAAAATCCGCACCCTGCGAGGGTTGTATCTGATCCTGGTATACCTGCCCTTCTTTACCTCCATGTTGGTGACCAACGATGTGGCCTTAATCACCTTCGTGCCCTTCGCATTGTTTATGCTGAAACTTTCCGGCGGCGACAAATATAAAATCCAGGTCATTGTTCTGCAGACCATTGCCGCCAACATCGGCAGCATGTTTACCCCCATCGGTAACCCCCAGAACCTGTATCTTTACACCAATTATCATTTGGAATTTGGTTATTTTATGTCCGTCACCCTCATTCCGGTGGTTTTATCTGGCATTTTGCTCTTCTTCGGACAATATTTGCTGCCCAAGCAGACCATCGAGGTACAGACACCCCAATCAGAGCCCTTCGCCAGCTGTAAAATGGCCCTGTACACTTTGCTCTTTATAAGCTGTCTGCTGACAGTGCTCCACGTTCTTCCTTATGGGATCCCCACCGCACTTGTGGTGATCGGCCTGCTCTTTACCGATCGCAAGCTTCTGACCAAAGTGGACTATGCCCTGCTTCTCACTTTCGTCTGCTTCTTTATCTTTTCCGGTAATTTGGCCCGGCTCAGCTGGGTGGAAAGCCTGCTGCGTCCCCTGTTGGAGACCCAGCCCATCCTCGTCAGTGCTCTGACCAGTCAAGTTATCAGTAATGTTCCGGCGGCTATTTTACTCTCACCCTTTACCGACAATGCCAAGGGCCTGCTGCTGGGCACCAACATCGGCGGTTTGGGTACAATTATTGCCTCCCTGGCCAGCGTTATTTCTTTTCAATTTTACAGCAAAGAGGCCGACGCTCAGGTCGGCCGGTATATGGGCTATTTTACAGTTTTGAACTTTGCCCTCTTTGCTATTTTAATGTTGCTCAGTTATATTATCTGATTTCCAGATAATCCGCATCCGGCAGCTGGGGATATTCATCTTCCAGATTGTCGGAATACCAATAAGCCACAGATGAAATGTCATCCTGCAGGGGCAGGTAGCGCTTATCTGCCCGCCATCCCAACGCCTGAATGGTCACCTTTAAGTCTTCCTTAAAATAAATGGGATCGGTGATGTGCCAGCGATACATATTAAATCGGCGATTGGAATTATAGGTTTCATCCGTTGCATCCACCTTTGACAGGCCGGTATAGGGGGTACTGAACTCTTGATACCGGCCATTTACATCGAAATTATAGGCGCCACAGAAATAGTCTTCCGTACCGGTTCCGCAAATGGTTGGGAATTCTTTGTCGCCATCGATATAAAACTTGATTTCACCTTCGCCCCACCAGCCATTATTATTCACGCCCCAATACATATAGGTTCCCACATAATGGCCGTTTCCTTTGATATTATCCAGAATGGTGTAAACTTCTTTATAAGGCACCGGATTGACCCGACGGAACTGGGCATGAAAATACAAGCTGTTTTCAGGAATCGTCTTCTCCTCACAGTCGATCTGGTAAAATACTTTACATTCTGTATCACCACGATGCTCCAGCTCTACTCTAAAACCGGTGCGATAAGGCATCTCAAAATAACAGTTCATGCCTTTTCTGGGATTATAGCAAATGGGCAGGCTGTTGATCTGACGATATTCATTATAATTGGCATTGGCAAAAAAGTCGGACAACGGTGCTTCCACCGCCGGGTTCTTCTGACCATCAAAATAAATGCGCAGAATCAGTTGACGTCCCGCACTTGCGCCATCGGTAATCCAAAAATGCTTAATAGCTCCCTGTCCCTTAATATCGGCCAAAATAGCGGTCTTTCCCCCTTATAA
>JAFUJY010000134.1 GCA_017467985.1 Bacillota bacterium | reverse complement strand
TATGGTAGGAAATAAATTCTTCCCGGAAATCCACGGAAATTTCGGCTTCGGATGTATGCGCTTGCCGATGAAAAATGGCAATGTAGATCATGAACTGTTCTGTCAGATGGCAGACACATTCATTGAAACTGGATTCAACTATTTTGACACCGCACATGGCTATATCAGTGTCAAATCGGATACGGCTATACGTGAATGTATTGCGAAGCGATATCCTCGTGAAAAATTTCTGCTGACAAACAAGCTGACCACTCCGTTTTTTAATAAGAAGGAGGACATCCGCCCATTCTTTGAACAGCAGCTTGCTTTGTGTGGGGTGGATTATTTCGATTTTTATCTGATGCACGCCCAGGATAAGAATAACTATCAAAAGTATAAAAGGTGCAATGCTTATGAGACCTGTTATGCACTGAAGCAGGAGGGGCTGATTCGTCATTTTGGAATTTCCTTCCATGATAAGGCAGATGTACTTGACATGATCCTGACGGAACACCCTGAGATCGAGATCGTACAGATCCAGTTCAACTATGTGGATTATGAAGATGCCTCCGTGGAAAGCCGTAAGGTATATGAGGTATGCGAAAAACATGGCAAACCGGTGATCGTTATGGAACCAGTGAAGGGTGGAAGTCTGGTGAACCTCCCTGCTGATGCGGATAAGATCCTTCGTGACCTGGATGGCGGGAGCAATGCAAGTTACGCGATCCGCTTTGCTGCAAGCTTTCCAAACATAGCCATGGTACTCTCAGGCATGAGCGATATGGCCCAGATGCAGGATAATGTCGGGGCGATGAAAGATTTTAAGCCCTTAGATGAAACAGAAAAAGCAGCCGTACAAAAGGTTTGTGATATCTTCCGCAGTTTGAATTTGATACCCTGCACCTCCTGCCGTTATTGCATTGAGGAGAATGAATGCCCCAAAGGAATTCGTATTCCGGACCTTTTCTCAGCGCTCAATGCGCATGAAGCATTCCATAACTGGAATACCGGCTATTATTACAACAATATTATTACTGGCGGCGGTCATGGAAAGGCATCGGATTGCATCAGATGCGGAAAATGTGAAAAGGTATGTCCACAGCACCTCCCGATCAGAGAGCTGTTGAAAGATGTTGCCAGAACATTCGAATCGTGAATTACCCCGTCTGATTCGTCCGCTCTGCCAGACGAATCTGGCGTGGCTTCAAAACCATTAAGGCTATAGCTATTCACAAAGCTCTATCCCAGTGGGATTACATTTAAAAATCTATCAGGCAGCAAGTCTTTTAAGAATCCTTACTGCTTTGGCATGACTAATAACGCAGCTGCGCTTAGACTGCTGCATTGCCTGGTTCAGGAGAATAAACTCCTGGTCTGGATTTTTAATGATGACGACCCTGCTAAAATCAACATTTGGTCTGCCCGAAAAGGCATCCGGGATCGTTTTGCGTATGATATTAGCGCTTCCGTTCAGATCAGCATTAATAAATATACCGTCTTTGGTCCTGTATATACCATGGAACCCGCTCTTCCGGTACATTCCTTTGTATCTGGTGGGGCCTCTCAGTCCGGAAAAAGAGGCGTTTTCCGGGTCCACATTATACGTAGGAATGTAATCATTATCTATAAATGAAGCCTGGGAAGTGTATGATTCTTCATGTTCAATGAAGTGTATACCGAACTCCTCACACTTATAGGAAATTATCGAACGTAATAACGCAAACGGAATCTGCACAAAATTCTGGTTATTGACATGGTTCATATCTGGGTTCTGTTTCCAGTCACTGTTCACGCCTGCCACGACGGTGTCGATACGGTTTTCTACGCACCACGCGACAAAGTGACATGCGGCTTTGAGCATAAAATCATGGATACGGTTATTCCTTCGGTTAGTAAGTTCCATACTCTCCCGGGTAGGAACGAATTTCGGGGAACCGTTTTTGTTCTTTGGGCAGCCGGGCTTAGCCATCTCTTTCTGCATGATGGCTGCCGGCTCTTTGTTGTATTTCTGGTTAATGGATTTTACGATACCGCCTTTGTACAAAAGGCAGGGAAGGCCACAGTTATTGGTGACAGCCATGAGGTTATTAACCCCAAAATCAATGCCTGCGATCCTCTCCGGGACAGCGGCCATCATGACGTCAGGCTTTTGAACATCAAAAGTAAAGCCCAGTACAAAGACTCCGTTCGTGGGAGTAACAGTCACTTTCTTCAGCGTCCCGCCTATAGATTCCCCCAGGCATAACGGGGTCGACTTGGCAAACGGAAGCCCGGCATAAGTGCGGCCGTGCTCATCAACAGCGATAGTACAATCCTGGTTACTGATCTCCACCGTACACATACCGCCTTTTTTCTTGTAGCCGGGGAGCTCCGGCATACCAGTGAATCCGGAAGCAGATGCCTTATATGCAGCCAGAGCCCTGTAATAGTTCTCCATGTCATCACATGCCTGATATACGATATGCTGAGCGGTCTGCCTGGGCAGTCCTTTGGCAAAGAAGTCTGGATTCCTGTTTGCCCTGAGGGTCTTTTCCATGGAGGATTTTGATATGAAGCCGTTTCCGGCATCAAAAGTTTTATGAATAGCTTTGAACTCAGCGATGACCTGTTTTTCGTTCTCGGTCAAGGAAGAGCTGTCTTTGCGGACAGCGGTCAGTATCTGCCTCTGGCGAAAGCGGACGGCATTGGAAAGATTGTTGCCTAAAGAGGTAACAGTACTGCACCACTGATACAGGGCGTGTTGTTTGTTTATACAGATCTTTCTTGTGCGATAAACATCCACAGTTGTTACCTCCTTATTTATTGTAAGAATACCTTACTTACAATATAATTATCTCATAAGATAATGACAGTTGCAACATAAATATCGAATATACGTTCTCTTCTGGAGGTTAACTATGGTACTATCATCAGACGGTTATTACAGGAACCGGCACAGCTGTTTTCTATTGCAGTATCACCTGGTCCTGATCACAAAATACAGGCATCCGGTTATTACAGGCTGGATCGAAGAAGACCTGAAGACTTACACGCGTGAGTTCTTCAGCAAAAAGGACATGAACATCGTTGAACTGGAGTGTATGCCGGATCATGTGCATATATTGTTCGAGGCGCAGCCGCAGATAAACCTGGCGGACTTTGTGAATTCTTTCAAGACATGCTCGTCACGACGCATAAGGCAAAGATATGGAGGATTATTATCGAAGTATTACTGGAAGCCATATTTCTGGAGCCAGACATATTTTCTTGGGAGCGTCAGTGAAAAGAGCACGGAGGTGGTAAAGCGGTATATACAAAACCAGAAGGGTGATAAGTAAGCAGCGCATTCACCCCCGCCTAATTCATAGAATTTGACGGGGCACTCTGCGCTAAATGGTAGATGTGGAAAAACGCTTGCCTGAGATCAATGCTGTGCTTGAAAAAAGAAAGGAAGAGGCTTTGCAAAAGAGTACAGAGATTTAAAAATAGTGTATATTGACTGTGTCAGAAATATTTGTGGCCGCCATCGAAGATAATTAAAGACCTTCGATGGCGGCCACATCATTATTGGATTATTGGCTCTTTAGGGCATGGAGCCAATAATCGATAGTGGCAATGAACAGGGACTATCTTCTTCGATTTAAGGAACAGGCAAGTTTAAGAAGCAAGATGGAATATCTCATGTTAGAATACTGTTATATATAAATTTAAACATGGGCAGGTTATGAAGATGAATATAAAAGTAAGCAGAAAAAGTGGTTTCCTATACCGGATAATCAGTGCCCTTTGCGTTT
>JAFUJY010000018.1 GCA_017467985.1 Bacillota bacterium | reverse complement strand
TCCGCCGCCCTGACGAACCGTGGTCAACTGACGCTTCTGGGCCCGACGCAGTTCAAACTGGCCCCGGGCAATGACTTCATCCGCCGCAAAATACGCATCGGCCTTTTTCGCAACAGCTTCCACACGCAGATACACCGAACCTGCCTGGGGCAGTTCAAAATCAATCTCCATCTCACTGGTCTCACCGGGCTGGGTCGCCGGGAAATCACAGCGTCCCTTTGCTACAGGATGACCATTTTGCTCCAGTGTCCAAACCAGCTCCAGACCGGACAGATCGGTAAAATCATACCGATTGGTCACCAACAGCTTGCTGCCGTCCAGCTCCGGCCACTCAAAGGTGACAGGGGCAATGACAAATTTGTATTCTCTAAGGCCTGTGTGTACTCTGCGATCAGGATATACCAGACCATCCATACAGAAGTTGCCATCATGGGGCCATTCGCCAAAGTCGCCGCCGTAAGCGTAGAACTCTGTTCCTTCATACTCCTTGGCTGCGCCCACAGGGCGCACCACACCATCCTCACAGGCCTTAGCTAAAATAGCGTGGTCACACCACTCCCATACACAGCCCCCCATCAGCTTGGGCTGAGCATAGATCAGCTGCCAATAATCATAGGGATCACCGGGGCCGTTACCCATGGCATGGCTGTATTCGCACAGGAACAGCGGCTTTTGATTCTCCTGGTCCTCCGCAAATTCTTTCATATAATCTAAAGTGGGATACATACGGCTCAAAATATCCAGTTCCTCATGGCCCACCTCCTGTCGATGATACTGACCTTCATAGTGGATCAGACGAGAACCGTCCCGATTCTTGGCCCATCTGGCCATGGCCAGATGATTCTCACCATAGTCGGACTCATTCCCCAAAGACCAGAACAATACACTGGGCTGGTTTTTGTCCCGTTCCACCATACGCTGCATGCGGTCAATAAAGGAATTCTTCCATTCCGGATCCGCAGGTAAGTTAATTTCGTTGGACCAGGCACCATGGGACTCCAAATCCGCCTCATCCATCACATAGAATCCCAAACGGCTGCACAGTTCCAGAAAACGGGGGTCATTGGGATAATGGGAGGTTCGAATGGTATTCACATGATGCTGCTTCATAATCTTCAGATCCTTAAGCATATCATCAATGGCCACGGTCTGACCGGTCAAAGGATGGGAATCATGACGATTTACACCTTTCAGCTTAATGGCCCGGTCATTCATGTAGAATACACCGCCCCGCACTTCCACTTTACGGAAGGCAGTGGTTACGGCGATCTTTTCACCGGCTTTATACACCACTACTTTATACAAATAGGGATGCTCTGCATTCCACAATACAGGATCGGCACATTCCAGCTTCAGTACACAGCTTCCATCCCCGCCGCACTCCTGGCTCTGACGGTCCAGCTCCATTCCCGCTGCATCATACAAAACTGCCTCCACAACGCCGGCTTCTTTAGACTCCGTCTCCACAATCACAGAGCCGTCCATCTGGGCTTTCACAAACAGATCCCGGATATGCCCCGGTTCCCGCTTGAGCAAATACACATCCCGGAAAATGCCGGAATATCTAAAACAGTCCTGATCTTCCAGATAACTGCCATCACACCACTTCAGCACCACCACACAAATACGGTTCACACCGCTGCGCAAATAGGCACTCACATCAAACTCCGCCGGAATACGGCTGCCCTTGGAATAGCCCACATACTGACCATTCACCCACAATGCAAAGCAGGAATTGACGCCTTCAAATACAATGTACTTTTCAGCACCCTCCCAATCCTCTGTCAACCGGAACTCCCGTACATACACACCGGTTGGGTTCTCCACCGGTACTCTGGGCGGATCACAATCAAAGGGATAATTCACATTGGTATACTGACACAGATCATACCCTTGCATCTGCCAGCAAGAAGGCACCGGAATCCGATCCCAATCCTCCACATAATAATCTTCCTTATGTATTCTATCCGGCAGCATATCCATGCCGGAAAACATCTTAAAAAACCAGCTGCCATTCAGCAATTTCACCCGCTGAGATTCCTGACGCTTTAACGGATCCGCATCCGGATGATCCTCCTGAAAAGGGACGTACCAAGCTCTCGGGGCTTCCCGGTTCATAGAAACCATCTTAGGGTTTTCCCAAAAATTATCTACTCGCATCACTATCACCTCTCTGTTTATTTATACCTTAAATGTACCACATTCCCGTCAAAAAGGCAATGAAAATTCATCTTTGCCGTTGCCTTTTTTGCAAATAATGATATAATAATGTAAGGAAGCAAAACAGAACTGAGATTTTTACCAAGGAGGTGGCAGCATGAAGATTCTTTTATTAGGGGATATGGAATCCGAATCCCTGTGGGATTATTTTGATAAAAGCAAAATCGCGGACTATTCCCTGATTCTTTCCTCCGGCGATCTGCGGGGTGAATACCTATCTTTTTTAGCCACCTTTGCTAAAGTACCAATCCTATATGTCCATGGCAATCACGATACCCGCTACGCCCACAAGCCACCGGAGGGGTGTTTGTGTGTCGAAGACGAAGTCTTTGAATATCACGGCATCCGCATTCTGGGTCTGGGAGGATCCATGCGATATCGGCCCGAAGCAGACTGTCAATATACTGAAAAAGAAATGAAGCGGCGAATTTCTAAACTCCGCCGCTCCCTGCGAAAACACAAAGGGTTTGACATTCTTCTATCCCACTCCCCAGCCTACGGTCTGGGGGACGGTTCCGATCTTCCCCACCAGGGCTTTAAGTGTTTCCGGGATCTTTTGGATAAGTATAAACCCGCCTATATGGTTCATGGTCATGTACATGCCAATTACGGCCGCAGCTTTCAGCGCGAACGCCAATACGGAGCTACTACCATCATCAATTGCTATGAAAAATGGGAATTGGATTTTCCGTTAACCCGGGAATCCTAATTCCCATTTTTCAATTTCAAATTGTATAGTCTCTTTTCAATTTGTTTAATCTCATTTCTTTCTGACTAATTTATGTTACAATGCGCATAATACATTATGTCAGATTAGAAAGGAGAGCATCATGAAAACAGAACTGGCTCGCAGACTAACTGAACTACGATTGCGCTCCGGTCTCTCTCAAAAGGAGGTGGCTGAGCGTGTCAACATTTCTACTCAAAGTTGTTCCCATTATGAAACCGGCTGGCGCACACCAGTCATCCATACTTTATATCGTTTTGCTCAAGTTTATCAAGTAACCCCTGAATATCTTCTGGGCTATACCGATGAGTCTTCCGAGCAGCCCCAGCTGCCCGGCGCCTTATACTCCCTTTCTATGCCAAAGCTGGCTAAGTTAAATGATTTCCTCAACTTCGTTTCCTTCTCTTCTGAATCCAATACGACTCAGCCAATCAATCTAAATACAGCCTCATTCCCAGAGGAATCCTTTGGTCGTCGGCTTCGTTTGTTCCGCAGACAAGCTCGTCTTTCCCAGGCAGATATGGCTCGTTCTTTGGATATTACCGTTCAGGCCTATTCCCATTATGAGACCGAGCGCCGTACCCCTTCTCCGGAAACCTTTTATCGCATCGCTCAAATTTTCCAGATTTCCATGAATCATCTTTTTACAGGTGAACCGGATGTGATCGCTAATATCTCAGAAAAGATCAATCACTTAACCGGCAATGATCTGCTCCAAGTCAACAACTATATAATGTATCTAAAATGTCAGCCCTAAAAAAACGACGGAGTTGCCTCACTAAAGAGTGAATAATAGTCCTTTTTAATAATTGGCAGTTGCCATATGGCAACGCATAATTATGATTTTCCGTTGCATGGCATCTGAAAATCAAGAAAAAGCGTTGCCATGCAACGGAAAAAACTGAAAAACAGTTGCCAAATGGCAACAAAAAACATGAAAAAACAGTTGCCAAACGGTTCAAACATGGGATATTTTAAAAGTACCAGATATTTTTGAGCTTCCCGTATGCCAGCTAGCCGTTATATATACAAGGGGCGTCTTACTAAGACATTTAGTCTTAGTGAGACGCCCCTGTTTTTACTTATGAACACAGAATAATGGGATCAAATCCAATAAATAAACCAGTTTCCACTACGCCAACGATCTGAATCAGCTTGCTTTCCAGGTCTTCCTGTACATTGGTAAAACGCGCATCCAGAATAAAGTTGCCATGTTCTGTGATGACCGGGCCATCCTTAGACTTTGCCAGACGCATATCCACATACTCAGCGCCCAGAGCAAACAGCTGCTCACGAACGTAGTTGACAGCCTCAAACTGGCACTCCACCGGAATGGAGAACTTCTCACCCAGAGACTTTACCATTTTGGAATCATCCACCAGAATATAACGAACCGGGGAACAAGCCATAACTAGCTTTTCACGATACATGGCGCCGCCACGTCCCTTAATCAGCCAACCATGGGGATCCACTTCATCCGCACCGTCAAAGCACCAATCGGGACGCTTCTGCAGCAGGGTTGCTGTGGGAATACCCAGATTATTACAGGTGATCTGCATCTCCTGAGAAGTAGGAATTGCCGTGATGTTCAGCCCTTCTTCCTTTACTCGCTTCGCAATGGCATAGGCTGCCAGCAAAGATGTGGAACCGGAACCAAAACCGATAACCTGACCATCCTGAACCTTCGCCGCCAGCTGTGCTGCTACGGCCTCTTTTGCTTCACGGTTACTGATTGTACCGTTCCAGCTCATTGTCTGCTTACTTTCTTCTCTCCATTCCATTTTTCGTTTTTCCTCCTTGAAGTTACTTAGAATGAACCACTGCGTCCACCGTGACCGCCACCGCCGCTTCGGCTGCCGCCACCGCCGCCTCCACCACCACCGGATGAACTCCGCTGAATTCTTCTTCGTGTGGTATATTCTCTGATAAATATATCATCTTGCTGCACCATCGCAAAGGATCCGGGATGTAAATAGGTGTTGCGATTCACCGTCACTCTACTGCCCCGACCTTTTACCATGATGAATACAACCAAACCAGAACCTGCTGCCGCAATCAAAATATACATGGGCAGCCGGGATGCTGAAATTGCCGCTCGCTGACCGATGCTTACCGGCAAATAGGGATTGCGGAATTTCTTCATATATCGGATAAATTCTTTACTAGCTTCATACCAGTCATTATCCGATAACTCCGGAACCACCGCATCTTCCAACGCATCCAAACGGCTTTCAGTAAAATATATATTGGCTCCATCACAAGTATCAAAATAGAACTTTCGGCTCTTGATATCCACGGCTAAAACCACGCCGGTGCTTCCGGGCCCTTCATACCCATAGCCTCCGTTATCATAAAACTCATTAGAATATCGTCTTAATTCACTTTCGGAAAAACCTTCCTTGACAAACAGAATTAATATATCCAGGCCCTGAGCCTCTCCAATTTCCCGGGCCATCTGCTCCAATTCTTCCGCCTGGGCATCGGTAAAAACATCCGCATAGTCAAAGACCAATTGCTCCTGGGCATGCACTGTGCCCATCATGGACACAATGATCATACAAGTCAAAAATATAATTATTCTTTTTCTCATAGCATCAGCATGCCTCCCGCAAATAATACGGCCAAAATACCCGAACCGATCCCAGCAAACCAGGCAGCAACCTTACTCTTGTCCACCGTAGGTTTACCCACAATCTTACCGGTCTGGCCATTCTTGGCAAACTGATAAACCTGCCCTTCATAACGGTATCGATGAATCCACACAGGAAGAAGGGTATACACCGCATTATTTCCCCGATAGGTGTTCTGAAACTGGGTGTTGGTTACTGAGGAATAACCATGGATCGTCTCCCGCATCTTCTGCAAAGTATACTGATCAATGCGCTCCCGAACTCTGGGATATACATCCTTGGGAGTTTTGTCATATTTTTCTGCCTGGAAACCTGCCAGGTAAGGCATCTGGAACTGCACCAATTCATTATAATTGTAGGGTTCCAGCAAATCCATGGTACGATCATCCATATTCCCAGAACCATCTGCCGGCACCCGATCATACTGCATCACCGCACGCCGGCGAATGTTATAATACTTGGTGTTTGTATATATATAACTGCCCATGGGCCAGGTCCGCACCCTGGTACCATTGGCAGTCATACCGCCATCCACCGTACAATCAAACAGCCAAAAGGGGACATATAGTCCAGTGATCTTTTCCAATTCCTGGGGAAGAGCAAAATCCTTGGGAGTAAAACGACCGTTTTTGCACCATTTTGCAAATGCCTCCTGGGCTTGCTCCTTGGAAATCTTGAAGGGAATGACCTGGGCAGGCCGATAGGCCCCGGATAATTTGGAGGGAATGATCGTGGGAGACCCGCAAAACGTACAAAACGTGGCTGCAGTATTGGGCTCGGTCATAATCTGCGCGCCGCAGCTGGGACACTGATAGGCCGTTACTTCCTCCGCAAACTGTTCATCCTGCTCATTTCCGGCCTGATGAATCGTTTCATCCCCTTTCGCCTCCTGGGCAGCTTCCTCCGGCGTAAAGGTACTGTTACAATGATCGCATGTCATCATGTACTTTTCGGCATCATATTCTAACACCGAACCGCAATGAGGACATTTATAGATCATAGCGGACATTTCCCATTCCTCCTTTACTGAACTGCAGAATTATTATTTAAATTCTGAATATCCTGCTCTCTAGTGGGATACAAAGTTCCCAATTCTTCCCGAATACCATCTGCCAAAGCCTCCGCCAAAGCATTCTGATATTCTTCATTGGTGATCTTTGAATAATCACTTTGGTCAGTCAAATACACCATTTCCATCAGAACCGTTGGAGCATTGGTGGAATTAATGATTTCATAGCGTTCCGCCTCTGTTCCTCGATCCTCTGTCTCTAACGCCTCCACAGCCTTCTTCTGCAGCGCCTCCGCAATA
>JAFUJY010000133.1 GCA_017467985.1 Bacillota bacterium | reverse complement strand
TTGCATATAAAAATCCCGTGCATTATCGTTTTCTACTCGCATTAATAGACGATAGTGAGTCCAGCTTAATTCGCTACGCAGTGCGTAGCTATTTGGAAATGTCAAATAAAACTGACGCATATTTTTTAAATTGGCAACAGTGAAGCCCTTGCCAAAATCTTTTGTCATTTGTTTTGACAATTCTATCAATAAACCTGTACCATATTCAGCTTTATCATTTCCACCTTGTTCTTCTATAATTGATCTTCCAATATTCCAATAAGCTTCAACCATTGCAAAATTGGCCGTTTGGTAAACTTTATTTCTTGCGGTTGTTAGAATATCTTTAATTTCATTATAAAAACTTTGCTTCAATGGAGTTCTCCTTTTATAATGCGTGTACTGTCAGGATTGGAGTGAGAAAGCAGTGCCACGGTTTCTACATGTACGGTTCCGGGGAACATGTCCACGCACTGAACCTTTTCCACCTTGTAGCCGGCCTCAATAAATGCGGGAATATCCCTCACCAGAGAGGTGGGCTTGCAGGAAACATAAATAAAACGATCGGGCTCATAGGCCAAAATCTTAGGCAGGGCTTTGGGATGAATACCGTCCCGGGGCGGATCCAGCACGATCAGGTCCGGGTGTACCTCTAAAGTATCCACCAGCTTCAGCACATCACCCGCCTGGAAGGAGCAGTTGGTCAGCCCATTGAGTGCAGCATTTTCCCGGGCGGCATCCACAGCCTCGGCAATCAACTCGATACCCAGCACCTGTTTGGCTCCGCCGTGGGCCAGAATCTGAGCAATGGTGCCGGTACCACAGTACAAGTCAAACAAGGTCAGGTCCTTAATGTCCCCGGCCATGTCCAGAACAGTCTGATACAAGACTTCGGCTCCCAATGTATTGGTCTGGAAGAAAGAGAAGGGGGAAAGGCGGAAGTTCAGACCCAGCAGACCTTCCGTCAGGTCTGGCTCACCATATAAAACTTCTAGAGAATCCGCCTGAACCACATCCGCCAAAGAGTCATTAACGGTATGTAAAATACCGGAAAGCTTACCTTCCAGGGGCAGTGACGTCAGGTAATCCACAAAAGCCTGCTTGTCCAAAGTACCTGCGGAAGAAGTCACCAGGTTGACCATTACCCCGTTATCCTTAAAGCTGCGGCGCACCACCAGATGGCGCAGGAAACCGGTGTGACTGCGTGTATTATAATAGGAAGATTCTGCCTTGGTAAAATAGTCCAGCACCCCTGAGAGCAGTGTGCGAAAGTCCGGGTGGACGATCTGACAGTCCGTTACAGGCACGATGTCGTGATGGGCACCTTGCTTGTGCAGACCCAACGCCAGCGGGCCGTCTTTATATTCATCACCAAAAGAGAATTCCATTTTGTTGCGGTAGCCATATTGAATGGGGGAGGAGTGAATGGGCAGGAACTGATAGGCACTGCGGTCCAGAACCTCATCCAGAAGCTTTTGAACCATCTCCTGCTTCCACTGAAGCTGTACTTCGTAGGGAACAGTTTGATAACTGCAGCCGCCGCAGAACTGGGCGTGGGGGCAGGGGGAAGGAACCTCATAGGGGGCCGGAGCCAGAACCTGTCGGAGTGTACCTTCCCGGCGCTTGCGCTGGTGATTGGATTGACCGATCTCCACCTTCTGACCGGGCAGCACATTTTTTACATGAACGGGCTTGGTGGGAGTCTCATATACAGAAAAACCGGCGGCCGGAGCCTCTGACTCAGAACGCTCCGGATCCACCGGAATAACTGTACCTTTGTTAGGAAAAGAGACCGAGTCCACCAACCCATGAAAGATGGTTGGAGCTTTTTTCATAGAATTATTCCTCTACTGTTTCGGTTTCTTCGGCAGCGGGAGCTTCAGTTTCAACAACGGGCTCTTCTGCAGCTGCTTCTTCAGCAGCGGACTCATCTTCGATTACTTCTTCGATCACTTCAACGATCTCAACATCATCGAAATCTTCGTCATCTTCCCATTCTTCGTCTTCGTCGTCCCAATCGTCATCATCCCAGTCATCGTCGTCCCAATCTTCAGCTTCTTCTTTACGCTTAAGCAAATACAGGATTGCCAGAATTACAGCAGCAGCCAGAGCAACGCCCACAAGAATCCACAGGAATTTTCTATCCTTTTTCTTTTCGTTTAATAATTCTCTTACCTGTTCGATATCCATAAAATCATCCTCCTTAAAGAATTGTTCTTTACTTTATTATACCCTATTTTATGCCAGATAACAAGTGTTTTTTCAAACAATTATGATTGATGTTTTTACAAAAATCGGTTATAATGGAGAAAAGATATATCAGGGAGGTGGACGCATGATCAAGATTATGGTTGTGGAAGATGATATCAGCATTCGAACCACACTGAGCGAGTATCTGCGTTTGTCAGGCTATGATGTGGAGGAGTATTCCAATGGTCGTTTAGCACTGAAGGTGTGGGAGAACAGCAAGCCGGATCTAATCATTGTGGATTTACATCAGTCCGAGATGAGTGGACCGGAGCTGATCAGTCGGATGCGTCATCAGGATTCTACCGTACTTATTTTGATGCTCAGCTGCAGCGGCAGTGAGGAATATTTGCTGAGAGCCTATACGGCGGGGGCAGATGATTGTATTGTCAAGCCCTTTTCCTATCAGGTGCTGCTGAAAAAGATTGAGATTATTATGCGGCGTTGTGGTAAGTCCAATAGCGGTGAACTTGTGTATGGCAAGGTACGCATCAACACCAAGGCTCACATTGCTTATTGGGAGGGTGTACCGCTGGAACTGACCTTAACGGAATTTGGACTGCTGCACACTATGACATCTCACCATGGGCAGATTCTGTCCCGCAGTCAGCTGTTGGACCAAGTATGGGGCTTTAACTACATTGGTGAGGAGCGTATTGTGGATGCTCACATTAAAAATCTGCGGCATAAACTCCCGGAAAACATTGTAGTAACTGTGCAGGGCGTAGGCTACTGCATACCGTAAATTACAAGGAGGACTATAGTGTGAAAAATAAATTTTTCACACCCGTTTTGTGGCTTTCGCCACTGTGAACAGCGGCGATTTTGCTTCGCAAAACCAGCCCCAATTCCGAAAGAAAGGATGCTTTCGCTGGGCGAAAGCAATGGTGATTAATATGGACAATCAAGTAAGAGAATTACCCCAGACTGCGATTATGTACGTGGCTAAGCCTCGAAGCGGTTATACCGGGGACTATGCGACGGTGCAGGAGGCAATCGATGCCCTGCCTGAAGGCAACACCACACCGGTGATCATTTATCTGCGTCCCGGTGTGTATCGTGAAGCTGTACGCATTTCCGGTGACAAGCCCTTTATCACCCTGATTGGTGAGGGAGATGTAAAGATTTCTTATGACAATTATGCTGGCCGTAAGCGGGAAAATGGCGACATGACCGGGACTTTTCGCAGTGCGACCGTCAGTGTTTATGCCAATCACTTTACCGCTAAAAATATTACTTTTGAGAATTTCTTTGATGGTGACGGTGGTGCAGGCGGACGCCAGGCACTGGCATTCTATGGCTCCGGTGAGCATTTAGTGCTGGAGAACTGCCGCTTCCTGGGGAAGCAGGACACTCTGTACACCCGCGACGGCAGCCAGTATTACAAAGATTGTTACATCGAAGGGGATGTGGACTTTATCTTTGGTGCTGCCAGAACCTATTTTGAGAATTGCACCATTCGCTCACTGGTGATGGAAAGACGCCGTTCCGGCGAGGCCCAAGGGTATGTGGCTGCTCCCAGTACATTCCTGGCTCAGAAGTATGGCTATGTTTTCAAGGATTGTAAGCTGATCAGCGATTGTCCTGAAGGAACAGTATACCTGGGACGTCCATGGCATGCGGGTTCTGACCCCTTTGCTGTGGGGTATGCTACATATATTCATTGTGAGCTGGGTGCTCATATTCATCCTGACGGATGGACGGACATGGGCGGCTTCCTGGGCCGCAACGGACGCTTTGCCGAGTATGACAGTTATGGTCCCGGTGCCGTAGTGAATGGCAAGAGACCGCAGTTGAGCAAGGAAGAAGCTGAGAAGCTGACAAGAGAAACTGTGTTGGGGTGGTAAAAGATAATAAGGAGCCTTGTCGAGAATTGATCGATAAGGCTCCTTTTGTGGTTTGCGCGCCATGGGCGCGCTCTAACGGGTGAAAGTCCCGAATACACCTAGGTAACAAGGAAGT
>JAFUJY010000132.1 GCA_017467985.1 Bacillota bacterium | reverse complement strand
TCCCGTATGCCAGCTAGCCGTTATATATAAGGGGCGTCTTACTGAGACATTTAGTCTTAGTGAGACAGCCCCCCAATTTTATTCGAGACCATAAATCTTCATATACTTATTTTTCAGATACTCCGTATAGTAGTTAGCGTCGAACTTGGCACCGCAGCAGTTCTCGAACAGTTGGGTAGGCGGATAGAAGCCGCCGTACTGATGGATATGTTCACCCAGCCAAGCATTGAGGGTCTTGAAATCACCCTCTGCCAAGCACTTGCTCACATCAACATCCTGTTTCATACGCTCCACAAATTGTGCGGCATAGGCACTGCCCAGGGCATAAGAGGGGAAGTAACCGATCATGCCGCCGCTCCAATGGGAGTCCTGAAGGACACCTTCTCGGTCAGAAGGTACATCCACGCCAAGATATTCCTTCATCTTGGCAGCCCACAGGGTGGGCAGTTCTTCCACAGTGGCTTGACCTGAGAGCATCATCTTTTCGATTTCGTAGCGGACCATAATGTGCAAAGAGTAAGTGAGTTCGTCTGACTCGGTGCGGATCAGGGAAGGTTCTGCCTTGTTGACTGCCAGATAGAACTGATGAGCAGTGACTCCCGCAAGCTGCTCGGGGAACAGTTCAAGCATCTTGGGGTAAATCAGGTTAATAAATTCTTCGCTGCGGCCAAACATATTCTCGTACAGGCGGGACTGGCTCTCGTGGATACCCATGGAAACGCCGCCGGCCAGGGAAGTGTGCTGATATTCGTCCCCGATGCCCAGCTCATACAGAGCATGACCGGATTCATGAATGACAGAATACATGGAACTGGCCAGACTATTTTCGTGGTAATGGGTGGTGATGCGCACGTCGTTTTTGTCAAAATTCAGGGTGAAGGGATGCTCGGTCTCGCCGATGGTGCAGTGGGTACGGTCGATGGCCAGCACTTCCATCAGATAATCCGAAAGCTCACGCTGCTTGTCCAAAGGATAATGCTTGTACAGAAAACTGTCGTCGATGGCGGCACCTTCGGTCTGAATGCGGTGAATTAAGGGTACGATGGTATCACGCAGCTGGGAAAAGAAAGCATCCAGCTGTTCCATGGTCAGTCCCCGCTCGTACTGGTTTAGCAAAGCATCATAGGGAGCCTTCGTGGAATCAATATAAGCAGCCTGACGACGATTGGCGTCAAAAATCTTGGCCAGATAAGGGGCAAATGACGGGAAATCGTCAGCGTTTTTGGCCTTGTGCCATACGTCCTGGGCATCGTTCAGCAAAACGGAATACTCCACATATTCTTCCTGGGGCATGAGGTGGGTCTCATCATAGGCGCGCTTGGATTCTTCTACTTCCCGGGCCTTCTGGGGGGACAGTTCTGCCTTGTGCTGGGTCAAGAATTCCAGCAATTCGCCGGTTTCGTCACCATAGGCCAGGGGATAAACCAAACCACTCAGCACACCCAGGGCCAGGCTGCGGCCGGCAGCGGTGTTAGAGGGAGCCACGGTTACAGAATCCAGATAGATGGAAGAGGAGGCATAATTAAGGGCAAACAGCTTCTGCTGCAGCTCGTCGTATTTTTGTAAAGCTTCATTCAGTGTCATAATCCATACTCCTTTATAACGATATTTCCTATATTATAGGATAAAAATCAGAATTTTGCAATTGCTATCTTGACAATTACCCTATAAAATGTGTATAATATAGAGGTTAACGACTATGAATGAGATTCAGTAAGCGGCAAGATCAGTTCTCTCAGAGAGTGACGGTTGGTGAAAAGTCACAGGACCCTTGCAGGCTGAAGTTCGACTCAGGAGTTCCCTTCCGAAAGGTTGGGTGTACATGCTGCATTAAAGCATTTGAGTGGTGATGATTTGTCACAATTTGAGTGGTACCACGGAGTTTCTTCGTCTCATACTTTTTGTATGAGGCGTTTTTTAATTCATTTTTTGCATGGAGGTTAGTATGAACGAGAAAATTGTGAATCTGAAAAGTCAGCTGGATGCGGAGCTGGCGAAGGTTGAGAATGCGGCTGATCTGGAAGGGATCCGCGTGGCATATCTCGGCAAGAAGGGCAGTATCACCGATCTGCTCAAGGGTATGAAGGATCTGTCCGTTGAGGAGAAGAAGACCTTTGGTCAGGAAGTTAACATTCTGAAGAATGAAGTGGGCGAGCTGATCGCGGCCAAGATGCAGGAACTGCAGGAGCAGGCCATCGCGAAGGAGATCGCGTCCATGCCTGATTTTGATATTTCCATGCCTGCCAATATGGAGCGTGGTTCTTACCATCCCATCACACTGGTACAGCGTGACTGCGAGCGTATCTTTAAGTCCATGGGCTTTACCGTAGAGGACTACAGCGAAGTTGTAACCGACTATGAGTGTTTTGAATCCCTGAACATTCCCAAGCACCATCCCGCAAGAGACATGCAGGATACCTATTATCTGGACAATGGCCAGCTGCTGAAGACTCAGACTTCCGCTGCCCAGAATGCTATTTATAAGAAGTACAAGCCCGCTCTGGTGAACGAGGGTAAGCCGATCAAGGCCATCTTCCCCGGACGCTGCTTCCGTAATGAGGCCACGGATGCTTGTCATGAGAACACTTTCTTCCAGATGGAAGGTGTTATGGTTGACAAGAATATCTCTATTTCTAACCTGATCTTCTTCATGAAGACCATGCTGTCCGAAGTATTCCAGAAGGACATCAAGGTTCGTCTGCGTCCCGGTTTCTTCCCCTTCGTAGAACCTGGATTCGAGCTGGATATCAGCTGCCTGATCTGTGGCGGTGAAGGTTGTCCTTCCTGTAAGCACAGCGGCTGGTTGGAGCTGTGTCCCTGCGGTATGATCCATCCGGAAGTACTGAAGGCCGGCGGCATCGATCCGGAAGAGTATACCGGTTTCGCCTTTGGTCTGGGCCTGACTCGTCTGGCAATGATGAAGTTTGGTGTGAAGGATATCCGCGACATGAATAGCGGTAACCTGAAGAGCATGGTTCAGTTCACGGACAACGAGTAAGAAAGGAGAGGCGAAGAATGTTTTTATCAATGAATTGGATATCCGATCATGTAGACTTGACCGGATTGGATAAATT
>JAFUJY010000131.1 GCA_017467985.1 Bacillota bacterium | reverse complement strand
CCCCTGCGCTGGAGTTCAAGACCGAGGGCTTTGTGCTGGGCACCTGCGTCAAGATGTTTTCCATTGCCGGGCCGGTGCTCACATGGGGCATTTCCGCCAGCGTGGCCTATGGGCTGGTGCTGTGGCTGATGGAGGTGCTGTGATGGGGCGGCGGGGAGACACGCTGTTTTTTTTACTATTTTGCTTGTTTAATCTTCAGACCCAATTCAAAGGCCAGCAGTGCGATTTTGCACTTGTCGTTCACCCGGACATTGCCGGAGAGGCTGCGGGGCTGCCAGGAGGAGTGATCCAGATTATCACCCGCATAAAAATACTGAAAGAAATCCGTGCCGCGAAAATCGCAAAGGGCCTGCATACCGGCACATTCCATCTCTACGCAGATGGCTCCCTGGGCTTTGCGTCGTTCGACTTTCGCACGAGTCTCACGGTAACAGGCATCCGTAGTCCAGGTGATTCCCTCCACGTAAGGATAACCAGTCTCCTGCAGTACTTCTTTGAAAAGGTCTACGTATTTATGATTCACGTCAATCATGTCGCTGGGAGGTGCATAGTGATAGCTGCAGCCCTCGTCGCGAATTGCCGCCTTCGGAATAATGATGCCGCAGTCCTGTATGCTTTTATCCAAAACACCACAGTTCCCCAGCAAAATCAAGCAACGGCTGCCCATGGCCATAATATCTTCGTAGTCATTGATGCACTTGGGTTCGCCCACATAGGACTGAAACAGGGCAAACCGCTGGCCCTTGTAGGACACCTCGTAAATCGGATTGGGGCCCACCGCAGAGTGGACATTTCCCAGCACAATAGGATCGAAGAGGGCAAGCACCGCTTTCATCAGCTTCTCGGAAAAGCAAGAAATAGTAACATCCGGGAAATTATCAATCTTTTTGACAATCATGTCAGGATTGATAATAGCGGTTGGTGATGGGTCAAACTCATGTAAAAGCATCATGGAGCTCCTTATAACTTCTTCAAATACTCACTGCAGATCTCAGCTTCGATCATCTGTCTCTCTGCGGTGGGTTCATTTTCAACTACGATATCTACATCATTTGCCAATGCCCAATCCACGATTTCGGCGATGGGGGTCGTGCCCTCGCCCAGAGGTGCGTCGTGCTCCATGGTGCCGTCCTTCAGATGGATGATGGTGATACGGTCCTTCAGGGACTCCAGAATGTACAAGGGGTTCAGACCGGCGCGGTAGGTCCAATATACGTCAATCTGGAAGTTGATGGTGGTGCGCTTCTGCATTTCCAGATGGGGGAAGATGCCGTCCTCGTTGGGCAGAAATTCCCGACTGTGATTGTGATACATCAGCTCCAGGCCCTCGGCGGCCAGCATAGGCTGATACTTATTAATGATAGCGATGGTGTTGTCCAATTCTTCCTTGGTATTGGTGGGGGCACCGGGGATAATGTAGCGCTTGCAGCCGATGGTCTTGAGATACTGAACGATGGCCGGGAAGTTCTCGTCGGTCAGTTCACCAATGCCGGTATGGGTACTGGTGGCCACAACACCGGCCTCATCACAGTACGCCTTAAAATCTTCGGCACTGACACCGAAAAAACCTGCGGGCTCCACAACCTTATACCCCATAGCAGCAACCTGAGCAATGGTACCCTTCACATCCTTAGCCATAAAATCCTTCACTGAATATAACTGTAAACCGTAATCCATAAGAAACCCTCCTTCTGCTGCACCAGCAGCGTATAATTAATTATATTGTAGCACAACTCCATTCAAAGTCAACAAAAATATTATACGCTGTGGGGCGGGGACTAAGGGGCAACCTGGGTGACAGCGTATAAATGGAGATGCCCACCGGTGGTTTTAAACTAAAAAAGCCCCGATGTGACACGGGACGACGGACCTGGGCGCCTAAAAAACAGAAATTTTATTAGGCAATTTTTTAAAATTTTCAATGTGCGGTGCGGGGCCGCCGGAAATAGGTGTTCCATACCTTGCGAGCGGAGACCAGGCCCTCACAGACCATCTGCCAGATGATTTGCGGCATTTTGAGGTAACTGGTATTGTTTGCCGGGTCCTGGACTTCGGTGGTGATCATGAAATTTTCACCCAGTCGAAGACCGATTCGCTGGTATTCATAGTGTTTTTGGTCCTGGCGGGCGGCGTAATCGGGATTACTCAGCATCCCCTCGTGCTCCCAGAACTTGTTGCCCACCACAAAATCCATGACGCGGATAGTGGTGTAGGTGTTGACGGGCACGCCATAGCGGTAGCGGATTCCCAGCCGGTCCATGGTAGACTGCAGGATCATCTCGGACTTGGAGTCACAGGGTTGGCCATCCACCATCTGACTTTTTGGGAGAGACAAGTCAATTTCCTGAAGCCGACGATACAATCGTACTCTCTGGCGAAAATCCCTGCGCTGTTCCGGCGACATGGCACGTATTTCAGCTTCCAACTCCCGGCGGCGCTCCTTCAATTTTTTCTTTTCTTCATAAAGGCCCCGCACCTCCTCTTCGTCGCAGCGGGGGATCTAGGTTTGGTGGGGCCGCTTTTCTCCGGGCTGTTTTGGATCCTGGCGGTAATAGTAGCCATTTTTGCAGCTGATGCAGTAGGACACGGCGGTGGCCAGAGCATCCAAAACGGCAGCATATTCTTCTACGGTTATCATAAAATCCCTCCTTTGGGCTATTTATTATAGCAGAAAGAAGGGGAAAATACAATATTATCTGAAAATTTAAATAATTTTAAGGCGAGATTGATTTTGTCATTGATATAAGGTATAATATAAGAAAAAAGGAAGGAGTCATTACATGAAGACAGTAATCATTGGTGGTGTTGCCGGTGGCGCAACTGCGGCGGCCCGGCTGCGCAGATTGGATGAAAAGGCACAGATTATTATTTTGGAGCGGGGAGAATACGTATCTTTTGCCAATTGCGGTTTGCCCTACTACATTGGCGGGGTAATTCAGGATCGAAATATGCTGACCCTGCAGACTCCGGAAAGCTTTAAACGGCGGTTTAATGTGGAGGTGCGGGTGTGCAGCGAAGCCATTCGTATTGATCCCATGAGCAAGACAGTTGTGGTTAAAAATTGGAAGTCCGGTGACATCTATGAAGAAAGCTACGATTCACTGATTCTTTCCCCCGGTGCGGAACCGATCCGCCCCAATATAGAAGGTGTAAAGCGTGAAAATGTGTTTACGCTGCGTAATATTCCCGATATGCTGCGGATTAAGCAATATATAGAAGAGAAAAATCCCCGCTCTGCCGTAGTTGTGGGCGGTGGCTATATCGGTGTGGAAATGGCAGAAAATCTGAAGCTGGCAGGGCTGGACGTGACCATTGTGGAAATGGCTGGTCATGTAATTGCACCGCTGGATGGGGATATGGCGGCAGATGTACATCAATACATTCGGTCCAAAGGCGTAGGCCTATGCTTAAATAACGGTGTGAAATCAATTCAGGAAGGAAAAGTAATTCTGGAAAATGGTGAGATTCCGGCGGATATGGTGATTTTGGCGGTTGGGGTCCGTCCCGAAACATCCCTGGCGGCTGCCTGTGGTATCACGCTCAATTCCCGGGGCAGTATTATGGTAGACCGTCACATGCGAACCAACCAACCGGATATTTATGCTGTGGGCGATGCAATAGAGGTGGAGGATTTTGTCGCCAAGACTCCTGCCTTCATTCCATTGGCGGGGCCGGCCAATAAGCAAGGCCGCATCGCAGCGGATAATATTGCGGGATACACCTCCGAGTACACGGGCACCCAGGGTTCCGCAGTGCTGAAAATCTTTGATATGACTGTGGCCACCACGGGGTTGAATGAAAAAACAGCCGCAGCAGCAGGTATACGATACGACAAAACATATATTTACTCGGCGGAGCATGCCTCTTATTATCCGGGCGGTGCTGGCATGTCCATTAAAATATTGTGGGACAAAGCATCTCACAAGCTCATCGGGGCCCAAATCGTGGGCTTTGGAGGCGTGGACAAGCGCATGGATGTACTGGCAACAGTGATCCGCCTGGGAGGAAAGGTGACGGACCTGACCAAGTTGGAACTGTGTTACGCACCTCCCTTTGGAAGCGCCAAAGATCCGGTCAATATGCTGGGCTTTGTGGCGGAAAATGTGATCAGCGGCAAGTTAAAGCAGTTTTTCTGGCATGATGTGGACGACTTGTCTCGGGATGGCAGCGTAACGCTTCTGGATACTCGCACGGTGATGGAGTTCGCCCGAGGACAGATCTCCGGATTTATCAATATCCCTCTGGACAGTCTGCGACAAAACCTGGACAAGATCCCCAAGGATAAGCCGGTGTATGTCCATTGTCACAGCGGGCTGCGGTCTTACATTGCTTGTCGCATTTTGAGCGGGCATGGATATGACTGCTACAACCTGGCCGGCGGCTGGCGGCTATACGAGTCCGTCATGCATGATCGGGCCGTACCGGAATACAAATGTACAGAGTGCAAATAAAAAAGGGAGGACATCGGGGCGATGTCCTCCTGTTGAATTATATTAAAATTTCAGAACCAGCTCCTCACCATCAAAGGTGATGCAAGCTTCGGAGCCGCCCCATGCAGCATTTACAAAGGGACTCTTATAAGCAAATGTAGGCTTTTTGACATAATATTCACCGTCGATGGTGGACTTTTCAGAGTCGGCATCCGTTACGAATACAAAGTCATGCCCATAGAGGGAGTGATACTTCATGATAGCCCCATCCCAGATAGGAGCCAATTTACATACCGCATCCTGGAAGTCGGAGAGGGTAGCATACTGAGAAGTAGTGGCTGTCTCCAGAATGACCGGTGTTGCAGGCTCTTCGCAGTGCATCCATTGACCTGGCCTGTAATAGTCATCCTCCCAGGTAAAGCTGCCTTGACAAATCCGAACAGCGACATAAGCATGACCGCAATAGGTGAAATACCAGCCGTCTTTTTCCGTCACGTTGGCACGAACATCACCAGCACCGGAGAAGAAAACACGCATAGAGCCACCATAATCCAAACAGCGCTGGGTGATCAAAGTACCCTCAGATTGTTGGGACCAATGGGAGTTAAAGCCAACCAATGGACGTGGGTTACGAAGATTATGGACTTCCTCGGGTTCGGGGATGGGCAGCACCATAGCATCCATCTGGTTAAAGGTAACACCTTGGAAACGGTTCTGAGAACTGATCAGCAGCCAGTCATCTTTGGTGAGCTGTGGACACATAAGGGTTCCCAGAATATAATCGGGGGTGCAATAAGTATAACGATAGATATGTCCCCAGTCGGTTACGGGACGGTAATAAGGAAAGGCATCGTCTGGTGCCGATTTGCCGAAGGGACGACTCTCTATTGTATAAGTTCCTCTTTTGGTATGGCCATAAGCCAGGTCGATTACAATTTGAGGCAGACGATAGGAGCAATCCAGCAAAATGTATTCCATATCTTCGGGAGCATGGAACTCCCCAATGCCTGTATAATACCAGGCCCAGTATAAATTGGGGCTGCTGCTGAAAATAGAATAGCTGGGATATACCCGAGACTGACCACCACCTTGGACACCATTGATTTGCTCCTGTGTCCACAATGCCCAGAACAGAGTGATAAAATTACCGGTCAGTTCCTTTATTTCAGGTGTAGGTGCAAAATCATACAGCGGATATATATTTTTCATGGTATGGACAGCATAAACTTTACTTTGCACCTCAATGAACATGGAGTGTCCAGCGCGTTCCTTCATCCAAGTGACGAAGAAATCGGTCCAGGCCTGAAAATGGGTGTTGATATCGGCACCATCGCTTAAAATGACATCGCCATAACCGTGGCGGATCAGAATTAAAAGCAGCTGCCACAGAGCAGAATTTTTCTGGACATGATGATTTTCGCTCTCATAAATCTCCCAAGTCTTAGCTGGGGTAGCATCAGCATTGGTCAAAAGAGACATGGTCTGACAATAGCCCAAGGACAGTTCTAGGAACTTGGCTTCAGCCTCAGGGGAGATCAACCCCGGCTCGTCACAGCCGTAGCGGTCATAACGCAGCATGGCACGGCACTGTTCACCAATATTCCAATAGAAGGAGTCACGGTCGTCCCGAACATCAGGGTTATCAATGTAGAACTGCGCATTACGGATGAGCGCATCATTGGCATAGGCAT
>JAFUJY010000130.1 GCA_017467985.1 Bacillota bacterium | reverse complement strand
TTTCCGGTCAGCACATAAACGGATACGATAAAACCAACCAAAATGTTCAGCAGTTCTTTCGCCAACGCGTAAATCCCTGTGGAAATACTAAGGATCAAGGCCCCCAATTCACTCAGGAAATCACCGTTCAGCCAATCACTCAGTGCTCGTGAAACAGAATCCAATACATTCAGGAAAAATGTTTCAATATCCGATCCATCCGGGAAGGTTTTAATGATAAATTCACGTCCCATATTGAAATAGGTGGGTGTATTGGATATCAGCATTTCTATACTTTCATAAAGCCTGGGAAGAACCATCCAGATCAGAACAGCAAGGAAAATCAGCGTTACAAGCAGGGTCAGAAATACACCGATCCCCCGGGCAAAGGAGGCTGCCTTACGCTCATCCTTTTTCAGCTTCAATCCCCACTGATAGAATATCGGTCGTTCCATAACACGGAGAATCGGATTCATCAGATATGCAAATACCAGGCCGTAGATCACCGGCTTCGTAACTCTGACAAGGAGTCCAAGGAATCCCTTAAATGCCTCCAGCTGTGACAGCATCAAATAAAAGCAAATACTTGCTGCTATCACACAGAAAGCGGTAATCCCCCAATGTAAATACTTTTTATCCCATCGGAATTTCATTCCTATTCTCCTCCGTTTTCTGTACTTTCACTTTGCTGAAGCTCTTCCAGGGCAGTCTGTACATCTGCCTTCAGCTGCGTCCATGCCTCTTCATTTTCCACATAATAAAGAGGGCATAGCTTTCCGGTCACATCATAGTGGCGAATCAGGTCATCTCCCGTCAAGCCGTATTTATTACATAACCACGCGGAGAGCTTCACCAGGGAAGCATAGGTCACATCGCTGAACTTTCCGGTTTCATCAGGATGACAGGTCTCAATGGAAATCGTATCTTCATTACGGTTATTGGACGCATATGCCACTTCATCTATGGGTACACACGCAATGACCTCCCCCTCCAAGCCGACGATAAAATTACTGCTGGCATAAGTAGGGTTCTCCACACCTGACTGATCCGCAAGATTGTTGAAATAGTTCCGGTTAGCCGTCGCACTGGTCCCGGGATTGGCAGTATAGTGGATAACGATATTATTCACCTCCAGCAGAGGAACCTTGGGACGGGAATAGGTATTCACCTTGAGATAATCCTCGGTAACATAGTCCGGCAGGCCGTAAGCCGATGTCTGTGACTTATCAAAAAACAGACTCTTTACGCCCCATACGACCAATCCGATAATAAGCGCAAGCACAGCCAACGCAATGGCGCGATTGATCCATACACGAATCAATTTGCTGCGTCTGCGCTGCTTTTTCTTTTTATTTAAAGCAGCTCTTTTCTCCGGAGTCATGGCATCCCGTTCTGTGAAGGAACCGGTATTTCTTCTTCCGGCATCGCGTCTTTGTGTATCGATTTCCATTCAAATATCCTCTCTTCTTCCTGTAGTAACACTATTTTAGCATGTCAGATCAGGCTTTCCCTTAACCTTTTCTTACATTTTCCGATAAAAAAACTATCGGCCGATCCGGAGTTATGCAGGGAGGAGATTCGGGAAAAGGAAGGCAATTACAATTACAAGGATTCCCAACACAATACGGTAGTAACCGAATACTTTAAAACTATATTTTTTAATATACTCCATCAGAAAACGTATAACAAGTAAAGATACCGCAAAGGCTGAGACCATTCCGATGATCAATAAAGTCAATTCGCCTGCCGTAAAAGCAAATCCATACTTAACCAGCTTAAGCAGACTTGCACCAAACATGACGGGAATCGCCATAAAAAAGGAGAATTCAGCTGCCACAGTCCGAGAGGTTCCGATCAGCATCGCACCAAGAATCGTGGAACCGGAACGGGAAGTTCCCGGAATCAGAGAAAGCAGCTGAAATACACCGATCATCAGAGCCATGGGATAGGACATCTCACGGAAATTGCGGATCGAAGGTCTGGTTCTTTTATTTCTGTTTTCAATCAGGATAAAGGCGATACCGTAGATGATCAACGTGGCTGCCACCACCGGCCACTTGTAAAAATGCGCATCCAGGAAATCATCCAGCAGAATACCCAGGATACCGGCAGGAATGCATCCGACGATAACCTTTCCCCAGATGCCCCAGATCACCTGCTTCTGGGCCAGAGAATGACTTCTGCTGAATGGATTCAGCCGTTCAAAAAACACCACACATACCGCAAGGATCGCACCGAGCTGGATCACTACACGAAACATGCTCAAAAACTCTGTGCTCACATCCATAGGCCAGAAACTCTCAAACAGAATCAAATGGCCGGTACTGCTGACGGGAAGCCATTCGGTAATGCCTTCCACGATTCCATAAAAAATCACCTGTATCCAATCAATAAAGCTCATACTCTCTCCTATCTGTTCTCAATCTGCCAGTCAATCGGCACCGCACCGTGGCTTTCCAGAAAATGATTCGCACTGCTGAAATGTCTGCATCCAAAGAAGCCCCGGTAAGCCGACAGCGGACTGGGGTGTGGTGCCGTAAGCACCAGATGTTTCGGATTATTCAGCATGGATGCCTTTAACTGGGCAGGTCTTCCCCATAA
>JAFUJY010000129.1 GCA_017467985.1 Bacillota bacterium | reverse complement strand
TTCGTAGTGATTGACAGAGTCGGTCAGATGGACGTTGGTGGTCACAGGGATATTAGGAGCAAATTCTTTCAGGGGAGCGATCTCCGCCTTCATAAAGTCCTGGGTATTCCAGCTGGTAAAACGACGCCAATCCAACCGCAGTGCAGCCATGGAGGTTTCGCCGTTTTTGAACGGAGGCTCGATCTGATCAAAAGATGTGTAGGTATGACTCCAGAAGGCAGACCACCAGGCATCGTTCAGGGCATCAATGGTCTTATACTTTTCTTTTAAGAATTCACGGAACTTTTGGGCGCATAAGGGGCAGTAGCATTCACCACCGTATTCATTGGAAACGTGCCATAAAATCACCCCGGGATGGCTGCCATAGCGTTTAGCCAGCTGAGTGTTGATTTGGCGAACTTTTTCACGGTATTCGGGGGAGGTCATACAGTGGTTGTGGCGCACACCGTGGTGACGACGCTGGTCATCCGCAGTAACCCGCAAAGTAGAGGGATATTTTTCATCCAACCAAGCAGGACGGGCACCGGAAGGAGTGGCCAGCACGGTATAAATCCCATTTTCATAGAGGGGGTTAATGCGTTCATCCAGCCAGTCAAAGGTATATTTGCCTTCTTCCGGCTCCAGGGCGGCCCAGGCAAATATGCCCATGGATACAGTGTTGATATGAGCATTCTTCAGCAGTTCCACATCTTTGGCCAGAACTTCAGGATATTTTAACCATTGATCAGGGTTGTAGTCGCCGCCGTGAAGTAGGGCAGGGACTTTATCAAATAAAAATTGCTGGTTCATGACAGATTCCTTTCTTTTTAGAATCTGCCCCAGAAAATGATTGAATGTGTGGGCAAAATGCCCCCCGTTTTTGATGATTTTCTGGGGCATGCCCCTCTTTTTTAGCATTTTTGTGGGGCATGCCCCAAATTTTGGCCTTTCTCGGGGGCAACTTGCCCACCAAAATCTCAATTTTCTGGAGCAAGAATATTTTTAGGGCAAGGGTAAAATATCTTCCCATTCCACTTCCCAATCCTTGGGGAAACCGGGAGTCTTTTCGGGACAACCGTCCCATCCGGCAGCCATCAGGCCTACGGCCAACAGCAGAGCACCGTTTCCGGGCAGGTAGCAGGGGATATCCTTGCGATCCGCCTGGCGATTGTGGCCGTTGTTCAGATATACATTCTTGGTGGAATCATAGAGCAGACAGTCGATGGCGGTTTCGGGCATGCCTACGCGGGCTGCACACATGGCCAGCATGGGGAAATCCCAGCCCCAGATACGATCCATCTGCCAGCCGCCATTCAAGATCTTGACTAGAGTGCGTTCCATGATGGAGGGGTTGATTTTTTTACCCGGCAGCATACCGAAGGCTGCAACCATGGAGGGATGATCCCGGTTAAAGAGCTCGGTATAGGTATCGGGACAGCGCTCGTGAGCTAAATACAGATCATCCTTGATGGGAGGCGGTGCCATGTAGGCGGCAATGCGCATCCATTCTTCGTTCTCCGGTTCGCCCAGACGCTTAAGCCACTGGTTAGCGGTATTGAGACCCAGAGCCCAGTATTCCAGCTCATAAGGAGGATTCATAACCAGGCGAGCATTGTGATTTTCCTGGGAGGGAATCATGCCGGGACCCAACATGTAACATTTGCGCTCATCATCCCAGCGTACATAATCCGCCATGAATTCTGCAGTCTGCATAACAATTTCTTTATAACATTCCAGCACTTCTCGGCAAGGATTGGCCCGGTAGATCAGCTCGGCATAATACAGTGGATGGGGCTGCTGCCAGATCAGCAGCGGACCGATGGGGGAGGGGCTGTCAATACCACTGGCAGAGGTCATCTTAGGCCAGCGGGCACCTTTATAGCCCTGTCCGGCGGCCAGTTCCTGAGCCTTGGGCAGGATGGACTGATAGTACCACAGGCTACGTTCCAGAAGTTCCGGTCGATTCCAGCTGGCAAAATGGGCAGCGTGCCAGTAGTGCATCTCCAGATGGAACTTGCCGTACCAGCTGTTCATGGTCAGGCCCGTCTCCTGGGGAGGCAGGGATCCGGCACAGTTGACAGCAGTAAGATACTGAGAAAGAATAATGCGGCGCATCAGTTCGCGGCCACGCTCGCCGCCGTTTTGAATATTTACAAAACCACCCTTTTCCCAGAAGTTCTCCCAATGTTCACGGCACTCCTGCAGAGTCTCGCTCAGGGTAGGAACTTTTTCAGGGACGGGCTGCTGGGAGAAAATCAAGCGCAGCTGCAGCAGTTCGGTTTCAGAGGTGATTTCAAAATGATGATCGCCATTGGGGGCAATAGTAACGCCATCACCGCATAATGCGGTGACAAAATAGCGGTCTTCATCCATCATACGCAGGATTTCGGTGCGGCTGCCGTGACGACGAGTGATCACGCTCTTGTGCTTTTCGGGAGAATCCCAGTCTGCACCGGTACGGGTGGGAGATGGAGCCGGAAAGTCCAGAGCCAGCTTCAGACCCTGAGTAAACAGGGGCGTGCGGATGGCCACACACAGCATATCCATAGAAGGATGTACATAGGTCAGCACATCCACTGTAGCTCCGTAGTAAGAGAAGTGGGTGGTCATTGTGCCTTCCCACAGGGAAAGCTTCTGGTAAGGACTCTCGATCTCCAGTGTGTCCGGAACGGGGCGTTCGCCGGGGAAGGCAAAGGCCAGGCGCCCCATATGGAACTTGTGGGGGTTCTGGCGAAGCCAGTCATATTCAGTCCGTTGATAACCGGGCTTGGTGGTGTAGGGCACGTCCCGATTTCCGTTGGAGTAAAGGGTACGGGCCATATTATGATAATCAAACTTGTATTGATCTTCTCGGTAAGGGGTGGTATGCCAGCCCCACTGCGCTTGGGTCAGCAGTGGAATACCGGGCTCGTGGAATGCATCAAATGTCTGCAAACCGGTCATGTCAGAGTTGAAAGCAAACTCACCATTGCCCACGGTAAAGGGAGAATAGGCATCCCAGACCGTATTGACGGGGGAATATTGCTCTACAACAGCCTTGCGATTGATCTTTGCCATATATATAATACATCCTTTCTGAGTGATTTTCTTCATTATACCAAAAGGGGCAAAAAAGGTAAAGAAGAAATAGAAAAATTATCTTGTCAATTGACGGTTTTTAAGGTATGATAAAAGAAAAACATGGAGGTCAATGTGTATGAGCAAGTATCCTGAAAAGAAAGTGAATAATCAATGGTATAAAAAGGTCAGCGACAGTGTAATGGCCCGTCATGAGCTGTTATGCAAGGGTTGGTCCTATGAATACGGTGTAATCTGGAATGGCATGGAAGGAGTTTGGCGCTTGACCGGTGAGCAGAAGTATTTTGACTATATTAAAAATAGTATGGATACTTTTGTCAGTGAAGATGGTAAGGCTGTGCGGGGCTACAATCGGGAGTCCTACAATGTGGATCTGGTGAATAATGGTAAGCAGATACTGATGCTGTATGCAGAGACCGGCGAGGAGAAGTATAAAGTGGCTGCGGACATGCTGCGGGATCAGTTCCGTGAGCATCCCAGAACTTCCGAAGGCGGTTTCTGGCATAAGGAGATTTATCCCTGGCAGATGTGGCTGGATGGTATTTATATGGCATCTCCCTTCTTGGCTCGTTATGGTGCCATGTTTAATGAGCCGGAGCTTTTTGACGATGTGGCCAAGCAGGTAAAGACGGTGTACAAGCATACCGTTGATGAAGCCACTGGTTTGTGTTATCATGCATGGGATGAAAAGCATGAGCAGTTCTGGTGCAATCCCGAAACCGGTTGTTCTCCCCATTTCTGGGGCCGTGCCATGGGTTGGTATATGGCTGCTATTGTGGACATTCTGGACTGGCTGCCGGCAGATCATAAGGACCGTGATGATATTATTAAGATTTTCAACAATTGTACCGAAGCCCTGTTCAAGGTGCAGGATCCGGAGAATTTGTGCTGGTATCAGGTGCTGGATCAGGGAGATCGGCCCGGTAACTATATCGAGGCTTCTGCATCCTGCATGTATGTATATGCTTTTGCAAAGGCTATCCGTAAGGGCTACTTGAGTGCATCTTACAAGGAGCAGGTAAAGAAGACTTATGCTGCACTGATCAAAGAATTTATCGAAGAGACCAAGACCGGTCTGGTGAATGTGAATAAGATTGTTCAGGTGTCCGGCCTGGGCGGCGCAGGTAAGCGTGATGGTTCCTTTGCTTACTACATGAGCGAACCCATTGTTGCAAACGATGGTAAGGGTGTTGGTGCCTTTATTGGTGCCAGTCTGGAAGTGGAAGAGCTGATGGAGGACTGATTATGGAAAAGACAAGAATAGGTATTGTTGGTACCGGTTGGCGGGCAGAGTTTTTTATTCGTGATGCCCAGATGCTGCCGGAGTTATTTGAGATTGTCGGTATTGCCTATCATTCTGAAGCGGGCAAGGAAAAGGCGGAGCAGTGGGGATATCCGGTGTTTGCATCTCCGGAAGAACTGGTCAATGAGACTAAGCCGGATTATGTGATCGTATCCGTTACCCGCAAGGGAGGCGCCGCCCGCATGATCACCGAGAAGTTGGCGGAGATGGGCATGCCTGTTTTGATGGAGACCCCGCCGGCGGATACGTTAGAAGACTTGATTGATTTTTATAAAAAGTGTGGTAAGGCCAAAATTCAGGTGGCGGAGCAGTATCAGTTCCAGCCCATGATTGCGGCACGCATTGAGGTGGCCCAGTCCGGCCAGTTGGGTAACGTGTATCAGACCCAGTTTAACCTGCCCAATGGCTATCATTCCATCAGTGTGCATCGTAAGGCTCTGGGCGTTGGTATGGCCCTGCCCAAGGTGTGGGGAACCCAGTATGAGCATACTCGCATGAATGCTCCGGGACGGGCCGGTGACCCTGAGGAAGAAGAGATGATCAATGTAAAGCAGACCGTTTTCCATTTGGATTACGGCGACAAGCAGGCTTTTAATGATCTGGAGGGAGATCAGTGCCGGGCATGGATCCGCAAGTCCCATTATAATATCCGTGGTGATCGGGGCGAAGTATACGATGACGATGTATATTATATGGAAGAATATTTGACGCCGGTGCATTATCATCTGGAAAGAATGACGACGGGTGCCGATACCAATCTGGAAGGTTCCTTCCTGCGGGGTGTTCGGGGCCAGGAAGGCTGGGTGTATTTGAATCCCTTCATGCCCGCCAGAATGTTCGATGATGAGATCGCCGTTGCCACTTGTATGGTCAAGATGGCTGAATATGTGCAGGGCGGCGAGAGTTTCTACAGCTTGGCCGAGGCCATGCAGGACCGTTATCTGGCACTGCTGACGGTACAGTCCGCAAAAGAAGGCCGTGTGATCCAGGCAGAAAAGCAGATTTGGATGGAGGAAGAATAACATGATTTTGATTCAAAAAGGTAATGTATATACCATGACCTGCGATGAGCCCATGGTTGCCGATGTGCTGATCGACGGAGGTTGGATCGTTAAGGTAGAAGAAGATATTGTACCCCATGAGGGTTGGACCGTCATCGATGCTTCCGGCAAAAATGTATATCCCGGATTTATCGATGCCCATTGTCACCTGGGCATGTGGGAAGAAGCCATTGGTTTTGAAGGCAGCGACGGCAACGAAGCCGTGGACCCTGTGACTCCTCAGCTGCGGGCCATTGATGGTTTTAATCCTGTGGACCGTGCGGTAGAAGAGGCCATGCAGGCCGGCGTGACCACCGTTGCCACCGGTCCCGGATCCGCCAATGTGATTGGTGGTCAGTTTGCAGTGCTGAAAACCCATGGCAAGCGGGTGGACAATATGATTGTTAAGTCTCCTCTGGCTATGAAGGTGGCCTTTGGTGAGAACCCCAAGCGTGTGTATAACGGCAAGGGAAAGTCTCCCATTACCCGTATGGCCACAGCAGCCGTTTTGCGGCAGGCACTGAATGATGCACGCAATTATCTGCATAAGAAAGAAAAGGATCCCGAGACTCCCATTGACTTTAAGCTGGAGCCTCTGACCTGGGTGCTGAAAAAAGAAATTCCTCTGAAGGCCCATGCCCATCGTGCAGATGATATTTTTACCGCACTGCGCATCGCCAAGGAATATGATGTGAATATTACGCTGGAGCACTGTACCGAAGGACACTTGATCACCGATGAGCTGGCAAAGGAAAATGTAAAGGCCATTATCGGCCCTTCCTTTGGCAGTCGTTCCAAGTTTGAGTTGACCAATAAGACCTTTGATACACCCAAGGCCATGTATGAAGCGGGGATTCCCTTTGCCATTATGACAGATCATCCGGTGATCCCTTGTCAGTATCTGCCCCTGTGCGCCGCTTTGTCCCACAAGGCAGGTTTGCCGGCCATTGAAGCAGTGAAGGCCATTACCATTCGTGCGGCCCAGATTCTGGAAGTGGATGATCGCCTGGGTTCTCTGGAGCCGGGTAAGGATGCGGATATCGCCATCTACGAGGGGGACCCCATGGAGGATATCAACGCCCGCTGTATCATGACTTTGATCAATGGACAGGTTGTCCATAATAAGCAGGCATAAGCCATGGCCGCACAGTTTCAGAATGACTGGCAGGAGCTGCTGCAGCCGGAATTTCAGAAGGAATATTATCTGAAATTGCGTCAATTTTTGAAGCAGGAGTATTTCAGCCGACCGGTGTATCCGGACATGCATGATATTTTTAATGCCATGCACTTTACTTCTTATGATAATGTAAAAGTTGTGATTCTTGGCCAGGACCCTTACCATGGTCCCGGCCAGGCCCACGGCTTGAGTTTTTCTGTGAAGCCGGGGATTGATATTCCGCCGTCATTACAGAATATGTATCAGGAGCTGGCGAATGACCTGGGCTGCCGCATTCCCAATAATGGATACTTAAAAAAATGGGCTCAGCAGGGTGTGCTGATGCTGAACGCGGTTCTGACCGTGCGTGCGGGGATGCCCAATTCCCATAAAGGCATGGGTTGGGAGCAGTTTACAGACCACATTATTAGCCTGTTGAATCAGCGGCAGAAGCCGGTGGTATTTTTGCTGTGGGGAAAAAATGCGCGGGACAAAAGGGCGCTGATTACCAATCCCCAGCATTTGATTCTGGAGGCACCCCATCCCAGTCCCTTGTCAGCCTATCGTGGGTTCTTTGGATGTCGTCATTTTTCCAAGGCCAACGGCTTTTTGCAGCAGCATGGAATGGAGCCCATTGACTGGCAGATTGAGGATCTGTAAACAAAAATTGAAAAAACTTCTTGACATGCCCTTAACTTTGTTATATGATAATAAAAACCAGGTTTGAGGTGTGCGAAGTGAAACGATTAGCGAAGCTTTTAGTATGTCGGTTGTGGTGGGTACAAAAATTGATTTTAATCATTTAGGGCTAGTTATCCCTTTTTTCGGTGACTAGCTCTTTTTATGTGGTACTAGGGTTAAAAGTTTATAAATTAAACCAAAGGAGAAAGCGAATGTTTGAATTATTGAAGGGTGTAACATTGGATGAAAAGTTCTCAGATCAGGGCGTGGATTGCTACCAGCTGGGGGGCGGCAATTATCAGAATCAGTATTATCTGGTATCAGAAGAGGGGACCCGCAAGCTTCTGAATCAGCCGGAGGTAGTAGGCTTTGAGGTATAAACCAGTCTGCTGAACTCCACTACCAGAATGTTAAAGTATTTCCAGGAGCAGGGCCTGATCAGTTCTGCCAATATTTTGTCCATCCTGCGCGGCGCATTGAATTATCCTCTGGAAGAAAGCTGTTATCGTAACGGTATTCGTGTGCATGATATTAGCTTCCTGTCCAGTGAACGCGTATTTCATGACGATGAAATTGCAGGTCTGGAGATTAAGTACAGCAAGTTGGCCATGGTACCGGATAGCACACTGATGATCGGTGATATTGTGGCCAGCGGTGACACACTGGTACATTGTCTGAAGTATGTCACAGAGTGGTATCGTAATCATGGCGCCAAGCTTCGCAATATCGTACTGTTCACGATCGGTGGCAACACCGGTATCGAGATTATGGAAAAGCTGACTGCAGAGATTCGCCAGTTCTGGCCCGATTTCGAAGGATTTATTGCAGTATATTATGAAGGTATTTTTAACACCTATAAGGCTGGGGATAAGGGGGTATCCGGTATCAATCTGCCGTATGTAGACTTTTACTGGAAAGAAGGTATCGTTTGTCCTGCATATCGTAAGCAGACTCTGTCTGAGCGTAATACTCTGTTTGAAAAGTGTATCATCTATGATGGCGGCGCAAGACGGTATGAGATCAGTGACCATATTCATGAAGTGCTGGAGTTCTGGGAAGGGATGGAAGAACGCTCGGATCTGATCGATATGAAGGCACTTATTGACGAGAAGCTGGGTTATCCCGTGCCCGTTAGTTATGAAGATTGGTGTATGTATAATCATTATGAGAAGTTAGATCCGTCCCTGTGTCAGGAATTGTATGAGCAGGAGAAGGAATTTATCAAGAGTCTGGAAGGGGTAACAGTGCGCGACATTGCTAAACAGCGCATCGAAGAGTTTACCACAGCCCTGAAGGCTTACATGTAATCAGTGCTCGACCGGCACGAATTTGCCGGAAAATAATATACTATAAGGAGAAAAAGTATGAGCGACGAAGCAGTAAAAAAACAAAAGGTGGACGTGGACTATTCTGAAGTGGCAGTTCCTAAGAGTGCAAGAAGAAGTATGATGACCATGTTCATGATCATGCTGGGATTCACATTCTTCTCAGCAAGTATGTGGGCCGGTCAGGAAATGGCAGCCGGATTGGATTTCTGGGGCTTTGTGGGAGCATTGCTTCTGGGTGGTGCCATCCTGGGTATGTACACAGGTCTGTTGGGCTATGTTGGTGCCAAGACCGGTTTGAGTCTGGACCTGCTGTCCAGAAGAGCGTTTGGTTTAAAGGGTTCTTATCTGCCCTCTGCCATGATTAGTTTCACACAGATTGGTTGGTTTGGTGTAGGTCTGGCCATTTTTGACATTCCGATTGCGAACGAACTGTTGTGTGGTAGCACCGCTGCACAGTGGGGCCTTGTTATTCTGGCAGGTATATGTATGACTTGTTCCGCAT
>JAFUJY010000128.1 GCA_017467985.1 Bacillota bacterium | reverse complement strand
GTCTGAATACACAGCAGCACATCATGGGCCTCTGCGTCTTCTTTATATGTATAGTGTACATCGTTGGTGGCCACCAACTCCAGCCCCGTCTCCTGACTCAGGCGCATCAGCTGTTGGTTCACCTGGGCCTGCTCCGGAATCCCGTGATCCTGCAATTCCAGATAAAAATGATCCGGCCCCATGATATCCGCATACTGCAGAGCCACTTTTTTCGCAGCTTCGTAGTCACCGTTCATGAGCGTGCGCTGCACCGCACCCGCCAAACAGGCGCTAAGGGCAATCAAGCCCTCGTGGCACTCCGCAAGCAGCTCCAGGTCAATACGGGGCTTATAATAAAATCCCTCCACAAACCCTTTGGATACCATCTTAATCAGATTTTCATACCCCTGTTGGTCCTTGGCCAGAAGTACCAGGTGATAATACTCTGCATCCGAACGACCATCTTTCTGAAAACGGCTCTTCTCTGCCACATAGACTTCACAGCCGATGACCGGATGAATCCCCTGGGCTTTACATTCTTTATAAAAATCGATCACACCGTACATGGCACCGTGATCGGTAATGGCCAGACTGGTCATGCCCAGCTCCTTCGCCTGCTTTACAATTTCGCTAATCTTGGACGAACCATCCAGCAGACTATATTCTGTATGCACATGCAAATGAGCAAATTCCATAGCACTTCCTCCTTTCACCAGAACAAAAAACGGGGCGAACCCCGTCTTTTATCCCACCTGTGTCAAAATCCACTGACCCAGGTCTGTAATTACTTCCTCCGCCACATGCAGGGGCCGCATATATTGTTTTGAAACATTCACAAAGGGACCTTCCGGTTCCATCATCATATGGTTGAGCCCTTCGTATAATTTTAATGCAACATTGGACTTGCCCGCCAAAAGCGTCTCCCAGCCGGCATACTCCACCTCAGCCTGAGTCTGATAATCAGCATCACCCTGGATAACCATGACAGGCTTATTAGCATCGGCCACCATCTGAGTATAATCATACTGCATCAGATCCACCCAGAAATAGGCATACTGATTCAGAACCACAGAAGTGTAATCCTTTTCCTTCAGCTCGTCGATCTTCTGAATGGTTTCCATTTCAGCCTTCAGCATAGGTTCAATGTATTGAATATTTTCTTCTTCAATGCCATCCAGACCATAACGCAGTGTCTGGTCATATGCACTCTCAGCCCATGTACGGGAAGGAGCTGCAATAATAGCATAGCCGGCAAAATCTGCAGCCAAGTCGATTCGAGGCGCCACATAACCGCCCAAATCATGACCAATCATATACACCTGCTCCGGATCCACACAGGATGCACTGCGCAGCACCTCTGTGGCCAAAACCGCATCCTCAATGGTCTGGAAATCGATGGTCAGCGTATCCAAATCGGTAATCGTATAGCTTTCAGGATAGCTATAGCCACGCTTGTCGTAACGCAGCACCGCAATGCCCTGCTGGGCCAAACCATTGGCCAGATCCCGGAACATCTTGGTGGCCAGCGCCGTTTGATCCCGGTCATTGCTGCCAATACCGTGCACCAGCACCACCGCCGGCAGATTCTCACCGCCTTCGGGATAGGTTAAAGTGCCTTCCAGCACAAAGTCTGTCCCCTCTCCAATCACCATGGTTTCCTCCACCAGGCCCTGGGGCAGCGCATACTCCGCCTCATCGCTAATGGCAGACTTATAAAAATCCAGATATACCAGCTGATAATTACTGGTAAAGAACATTTCAGCGGTCATGGTTACATCTTCAAACTCGTAATTGACAATGGCCGCACCGGCATAGCAATAATAGAACACTTCCAGAATCTCCGTGTTCTTTAACTCCCCATACTGTGCGCGAATCTCTTCCCACTGATTCCAGCCATTGGTCACATCCTGGGGCTCTACCCCCTCGGGAAGCTGTTTAATAACATCATCCAATGTACCTGTTTTCAGCAATTTATTCGCCGTGTTCACAGCGGACTGCATCTTAGATGTAGTCTCATCGTCCATCCCAATTACAGCTTTGCTGCCATTATGATATTTTTCGGTACAACCGCTCATGCCCAAAACCAGGCACAATACCATGACCAGCACCAAACCTCGCTGAAGATATTTTTTCATCATTGTACTTCCTTTCCTGCCGGAATTATTCTTCCTGGCCGGTCATCTTTTTACTCTTCCACATCAGGTAAGCGTTCATGTAAGGCATCAGATCGCCGTCCATAACACCCTGAATATTGGCTGTTTCCTCACCGGTACGCAGATCCTTGACCATGCTGTAGGGGTGGAAAACATAAGAACGAATCTGGCTGCCCCAGGCGATGTCCTTGACCTCACCACGGATGTCTGCCATCTTCTCCATCTGGCGCTCCTGCTCCAGCTCATACAGCTTAGCCTTTAACATCTGCATGGCCTTGTCCTTGTTCTGGAACTGAGAACGCTCATTCTGACACTGCACCACAATACCGGTGGGCAAGTGGGTAATACGGATGGCAGAACTGGTCTTATTAACCTTCTGACCACCGGCACCACTGGATCGATAGGTATCGATACGCAGATCGTCCATATCAATATCCACCTGGATACTATCATCCAGCTCCGGCATGATGTCACAAGAAGAGAAGGATGTGTGACGTCTTCCGGAAGAGTCAAAGGGAGAAATACGTACCAAACGGTGGATACCCTTTTCAGACTTCAAATAACCAAAGGCATTTTCACCATTCACCTGGAAGGTTACGGACTTAATACCCGCTTCATCACCTTCCTGATAGTCCAGCAAATCCACCTTGTACCCTTGGGCTTCTGCCCAACGGGTATACATGCGGTACAGCATGGAGGTCCAGTCACATGCCTCGGTACCACCCGCACCGGCATGCAGCGTTACGATGGCATTCTTGCTGTCGAACTCGCCGCACAGCAGCGCGCGCAGACGATACTTCTCGTAGCTTTCCTTAAAGTCATCCATCTGCATCTGCAGTTCTTCTTCCATGGATTCATCCTCTTCCTCCATGGCCATTTCCAGCAGTGTACAGGCATCATCATAGCTCTGGATTACATGCTCGTAATCTGCCAGCTTGTTTTTCAATGCACCTGCCTCCTGCAAAATCTTCTGGCTACGATCCGCATCGTTCCAGAAGTCCGGTTCTGAAGCCATCAAATCGTATTCTTCGATTTTATTTTTCAGCTCCTCCGGGTTCAAAGACTCACCCAGTTCTGCAACAGCTTCTTTGTATTTTTCCAGTTCTAATTTATATTCGTCAAATGCTAGCACAGATCTCGTCCTCTCCTGTCGTTATGATTATACGTTGCGTCCGCAGCAGAGTTTGTATTTCTTACCGCTGCCACAAGGACACAAATCGTTACGGCCAATCTTGGCCTCCGCACGCTTCACCGGCTTCTTCGCCTTACTGGTGTCAACGCCTCGGTTGGTGGAAATGTCCTTGGACACTTCCTTACGCTCCACTTCCTGATTCTCCGGCAGGCGCATGCGGAACATCGTCTTGAGGGTATCCTCCTGAATGTTCATAGCCAACTCTTCGAACATGTCGTAAGAAGCAAACTTGTACTCGTCCAGCGGGTTCTTCTGGGCATAAGCCTGCAGGCTGATACCCTGACGCATCTGATCCATAATATCGATATGCTCGGTCCAGTGCTGGTCAACCACTTCCAGCATAACCATACGCTCGATCTCACGAACACGCTCTTCATTCCCCAGACTCAGCTCTGCTTCCTTTACCTCATACATCTTCTTGGCATCCGCAATAATGCGGTCTGTCAGCTCCTGAGCACTGATCTTGTCCTTTTCTTCTTCAGAAATGGTGATGGGCTCCTTGAAGGGAACGATACGACGAATTTCCTCGTTCAGACGATTCATATTCCAGTCGCCGGAGAACTCCGACTCCTTGGTTACATCCTGAACGTAATAGGTAATGATTTCTTCCAGCATCTTCATCATACGGGGACGCATATTCTCGCCCTCCAGCACCTGACCACGCTGCTCATAAATAATTTCTCTCTGCTGGTTCATTACCTGGTCATACTCCAGCAGACGCTTACGAACGCCAAAGTTATTTTCTTCCACACGGGTCTGAGAACGCTCGATGGCGCCGGACAGACTCTTATCACTGATAGGCTGACCTTCGGGCAGACGCAGACGATCCAGAATGGTTTTCATTCTTTCGCCGCCGAAAATACGCATCAGATCATCTTCCATGGAAATGTAGAAGCGGGACTCACCCTTGTCACCCTGACGACCGGCACGACCTCGCAGCTGGTTGTCGATACGTCTGGACTCATGACGCTCGGTACCGATGATCTTCAGACCACCCAGTTCCGGTACACCCTCACCCAGCTTAATATCCGTACCACGGCCGGCCATGTTAGTTGCAATGGTTACCGCATTCTTCTGACCTGCCAGCGCAACGATCTCTGCCTCTCGCTCATGGAACTTCGCATTCAATACATTATGGGGAATCCCCATCTTCTTCAGCATACCGCTGACCAACTCAGAGTCTTCAATGGTGATGGTACCCACCAGCACCGGCTGTCCCTTATCATGGGAAGCCTTGATATCCTCAATGGCAGCCTTATACTTTTCCTTTTTGGTCTTAAACACCATATCCGGATGGTCTTTACGGGCAACGGGGCGGTTGGTGGGAATCTCCACAACGTCCATGCCGTAAATATCCTGGAACTCGCCCTCTTCCGTCTTGGCGGTACCGGTCATACCGGCCTTCTTGGCGTATTTATTAAAGTAGTTCTGGAACGTAATGGTGGCCAGCGTCTTGCTCTCTCGCTTAACCTCCACATTTTCCTTGGCCTCAATGGCCTGATGCAGACCTTCGGAATAACGACGACCGGGCATCAAACGTCCGGTAAATTCATCAACAATGATGATCTGACCTTCACTTACTACATAATCCTGATCCCGCGCCATCAAATAGCGAGCCTTCAGCGCGATATTGATGTGATGCTGAATCTCGGCATTTTCCGGATCACCCAGGTTGTCCAGCTTAAAGTACTGCTCCGCCTTGCGGATACCATCCGCAGTCAACGTACAGGAATTTTCCTTTTCATCAACGATGAAGTCGCCCTCTTCCTGAACCTCTTCCTGCATAATCATAGCCAGCTTGGACTGGTCGCCGATAATGCGTCCCTTCTTCATGCGGGATGCCAGCAAATCCGCCTGCTTATACAAGCTTGTGGACTTGCCGCTGCGGCCGGAAATAATCAACGGAGTACGAGCCTCATCGATCAGGACAGAGTCCACCTCGTCGATGATGGCATAGTGGAGTTCC
>JAFUJY010000127.1 GCA_017467985.1 Bacillota bacterium | reverse complement strand
GCCGGGCAGCGGGATGGTGACCAGATCTCCCCACAGAAGATTATAAATAAATGAAATGAGCTTCATATTTAGAAATCCTTTCTTAAAATATCAAAAAAATTGTATGTACCATCTTGACACAACACCAATAAACTATATAATAAAAGTAAGTATTTGTCAAATTGATAGAATTGATGATAAGTATAAAAAATATTGATGGAGCATAATATGGATTTACGAAGTTTGAATACCTTTATTCAAGTGGCAGAATTAAATAGTTTTACCAAGGCAGGGGAGAGGCTGGGCTATTCCCAGCCCACCGTTTCCTTTCAGATCAAACAGTTAGAAAGCGAGCTGGGAGGCCAGTTATTTGAGCGGATTGGCCATACGGTGATGCTGACAGAGCGGGGAAAGGATGCGCTGAATTATGCTCGCCACATTTGCCGTCTGTCCCAGGAGATGGTGTTGGAGGCGGAGCAGCGCCAAGAGGCCAAAGGAAATATCCGGGTGGCCATGGCGGACTCCCTTTGTGCGCCCTTGATTGAGCGGGATTTTCCGGAATTTCGCAGGGCCTATCCCAACATGTCCCTAAATGTAATGACCGCCGGAACCGATGAGCTGCTGCGGCTGTTGGATCACAATGAGGTGGATCTGGTATGTGTGCTGGATAGTCACATATATAATAGCAGTTATGTGGTGGCCCATGAAGAAGAGGTGGGGGTGCATTTTGTCTGTTCTGGGGACAATCCCCTGGCCCGGCAAGGGAAAGTAAGCATAGAGGATCTGATGGGAGAATCCTTTTTGATGACTGAAACAGGGATGAGCTATCGACGTCTTTTGGATGAGGTTCTGGTACAAAAATCTTTAGAGATTCAGCCGGTGTTGGAGAACAGCAGCTCAGACTTACTGTGTCGGTTGGTGGAACGGGATGCGGGTGTGGCATTTTTGCCGGATTATGTAACTGAGCAAAGTGTACAAGAGGGCAAGCTGGTTCGTCTGCCCATTGAAGATATCAATATTGTGGTTTGGAAACAGCTGGTATACCATCGGGATAAATGGATGTCCTTGGAAATGCAGGCAATTTTGGATTATATTTCTTCCAAGATGGGGTAATTGGGAGAACTCTCGGGACTTTACAAATGCCCGGGGGTGTGATATACTTATTTAAGCTTAGTTAGCTGTATATGGATGATAGATAGAAATAAAATTAGGGGGTGAGCTCCTTTGCAGATAAAGTGGAATAAAAAGTATTTTGAGATTGTGTTCTTAGTGGTTGTGTTTGGTCTTACCCTGTGGTCGGTTTTCGGGGGTGAGGACCTGCGGGGAACTATTGAGTGTATGGCGGATGCGGATCCTTTATATATCGTTTTAAGTATAATATGTGTAGTGCTCTTTATTTTGGGCGAGTCGTTGGTTATTTTTTATTTGATGAGAACCTTAGGCGATAGAGTGGCGTTTTCCCATTGCTGCCTTTATTCGTTTATTGGATTTTTTTATAGCTGCATTACCCCTTCTGCCTCAGGAGGGCAGCCCATGCAGGTGGTGGCCATGCGTAAGGACGATATTCCCATTCCGGTGGCGACAGTGGTATTGGCCATTGTAACTGTCACATATAAACTGGTTTTGGTGGTAATGGGGGTCGGCGTCTTGTGTGTACATCCACCCAGGGTCATGGAGTATCTGGATCCGGTTATATCCGTGGTGTATCTGGGACTGGCACTAAATGTGGTGTGTATTGTGGGGTTGTTATTATTGGTCTTCCATGACAGCGGTGTGAAAAAGATCGCACTGCGGGTGGTGTATTTTATTCACAAGGTTCACCCCTTCCGAAACTTAAAAAAGCAGTTGGACCGGGTGGAGCGGATGACCAGCCAATATCAGGGCACGGCCAGCTTTTTCCGTACCCATAAACATGTGATTGTCCATGCTTTTTTAATCACAGTGGTGCAAAGAGTACTGCTGTTTTCCATTGCATGGTTTACCTATCGGGCATTTGGACTGGAGCAGGAGTCCTTTGGATTGATTGTTACCCTGCAGGCCATGATTTCCGTTGCGGTGGATATGCTTCCCCTGCCGGGAGGTATGGGCATCAGTGAAACTCTGTTTTTGCGGATTTTTGAACCCATTTTCGGAGCAACGCTGATTTTACCCGGAATGGTCATCAACCGCGGAATCAGTTATTATACCCAGTTGTTCATCAGTGGGGGAATGACCTTGGCCGCATCCTTTATTATCAAAGAGAAAAATAGTGTACAGAAGGAGGAAAAAGCAGCATGATTAGACTTATAGGAGTTTATGATTATACAGTAGTACTTACGTACTTGAGTTTGATTTTTTCAGTGTTCGGTATGACGCAGGCCATTCATGGGGATTATAAGATGGCTATTTTCTGCTTGGCATTGTCTGGAATTTGTGATGCCTTTGATGGGCGGGTGGCCCGCACCAAAAAGGACCGAACCAAGGATGAAAAGGCCTTTGGTATCCAGTTGGATTCCTTGTGCGATGTGATCTGTTTTGGCGTATTTCCGGCCATGATTTGCTACTTGCTGGGAATGCGGGGCGTTTTGGGCTTAAGCATTGCGTTTTTCTATTGCATATGTGCTGTTACCCGTCTGGCCTTTTTCAATGTGCTGGAAGAAAAAAGACAGCGCTCGGAAGAGGGCGGCAATAAAGAGTATAGAGGCTTGCCGGTCACATCCATTGCCTTTATTTTGCCCTTAACTTTTTGGCTGCAGTTTATTATGCCGGAACTGGTATTTATGATTCTGCTGCACATCGTGATGAGTGGGGTTGG
>JAFUJY010000017.1 GCA_017467985.1 Bacillota bacterium | reverse complement strand
TGTTTTTCAATTCCAGCACACAACATCACTTCCTTAGAAAATCTGCATGAGAAGTTCCCTCTCATGCAGATTAACACATTTACTTGTCTAAGAATTTCTTACCTATGAAAGTCTGCTCTATTCCAGTCACAAATCTTCACATCTCCAATGTATAGGTATTTTCAAACTCGATTAGAATCAGTTTCCCGATTAGTGGGATGTGCTTTGCCTGACACTGCAGAGCTACAATCATGCCACGAATTCCACTCAATACACCAAATAGAATCACCGGGAACAGCAGAATCGGCCCCGCATAGGGAATTGTGGCCACCAGAGCTACACCAGCTGTCATCCACAGCATAAGAATAAATCCTTGGTTTGCATGATAGCGAGCAAACTTACTCTCTGGATGCATGGTCATAGGAACAAAGAAAAGCAGATATCCCAAAGCAGAAGCTATACGGGCACTCTTATTTGTCTCAGAATCAAAGCGTCCTGCGATATCAGTTTTACAAGATGTATTTATGATCTTCATAGGCCTTACTTAATACCGTTGCCGATAAACGCGACTTTCATCTGCTTATTGGCAAAGATGTACAGAAGCAGCAGGGGTGCCATCAGGATGACGTTGCCAGCCATGGCCAAATCCCAACGAACAATGAACTCGTCCACATCATTGACAATCATGTTCAGTGCCAGGGGCAGCGTACGGATGTTATCATTTGTAGTCAGAGTCTGGATCCAGAAGTAGCCATTCCACTTCTGGATGAAGGCCAGCATGACCTGGGTAATCAGGAAGGGCCGGACAGCAGGCATCATGACTTTGAACATTACGGCCAGCTCGCTGGCACCATCCAGTCTGGCTGCCTCAACCATTTCCTCCGGTACCTGCTTAAATGCATTCCGGAAGAAGAAAATCGTGGAACCAGAATAAACATAAATCAGGAAATAGCTAAAATACGTATTCAGGATTCCCCAATTGGAATACATAATAAAAATTGGCAAAAAGATGACCTGGGCAGGAATCATAATATCCGCCAAGCTCAAGAAGAATAACGGTTTCTTGAACCGGAACTCCATACGGGCAAAGGCATACGCCGCCATAACACTGGAGACGATCTGAATGACCGTAGCACCAACGCTCATGATAATCGAGTTTTTTCCATAGTGAGCAAAATTACTGTTCTGCCATACCTCGGCATAGTTGGACCACATAAACTGCTCCGGCCAGAACGTAGGCGGAAACTGAATCGCTTCCCACATGGATTTAACAGAGGTAATCAGTGTCCAATAGAAGGGGAAAATAAAGATAATGAACAAGACAGACAAAAGGATACATTCCAGTACACGCTTGATGAATGTTTTCGTACTCATTTCTTCACTCCCTCACTGATAATAGACCTTGCGATCCAGCACAAAGAAGTTGATTGCGGACAAGGTTGCCGTAAAGACAAACAAAACCACACCCGCAGCCATGGCGCGGCCATACTGCATGAACATGATGCCCTGCTGATAGACATAATAGGCGATGAGGTTCGTAGCATTATCCGGGCCACCATCTGTCATCATCTTAACGATATCGAAGCTGGTAAAGGCACTGGCCGTAGTTGTGACCACCATGTACAGCAAAGTGGGAGACAACAGGGGAATTGTGATCTTGAAAAAAGTCTTAACCGGCGTAGACTTATCCAGCTTTGCCGCCTCATAAATGTATTCAGGAATGCTGCGCAGACCAGCAATGACCACCAGCACGCCTTGGCCACAGCTTTGCCAAATGGCTACGATCAGCACAGACATTAAGGCAGTATCCTTACTCAAGTACCAGTTCGAGGTCGGTAGACCCACTGCATTCAACGCCATGTTCAAAATGCCGTGTGCAGGATCCATCAGCCACATAAAAATAACGGATACAGAGACCGATGCAATGATATGGGGTGTAAAAATAACTGTCTGCACTAGGTTGTGACCCGGCGTCCGCTTATTCAGGAACACACCCAAGATCACTTTAAGCGCCAGACCTACAAACAGGATAACCAGCATATAAATGATGGTATTAGTCAGGGCCTTATGGAAATCCTCACTTTCAATCAGGTATTTAAAGTTATCCCAGCCGACGAACTTTTTTCGGCCAGACAGGGGATCCCACTTGTGAACACTCAGATAGGCGCCGAAGCACAGAGGATAAATCGTAAGCACCAAACAGGTAATGAGCGCCGGAGCGATCAGCACATAGGGGCATTTAAAAATGCTGTTTATGATGCGGTATATCCGGCCACGCTGTTTGAGTTCAAGCTTTTCATTCATCAGCATGATAGACACCTTCCATTTCCGCAATGACAAATGCCTCGCACCGATTCTGATTCTCGTCGAAATAGAAAACTTCATCCATGTCCGCATACAACGGCGTATCAGCGCCAACCGCGAGTTCCTCTTTTGCACGCATAACCACATGGCCGATACCAATGTCCAGGGTGTACTGATAATCAACGCCCAGGAACTCACGCGTCAGCACCTTCGCCTGGAATTCCAAACCGTTTTCCTGCTCCTTAACGGGGCGCAGCGCGCGGGGCTTGATGCCAATGTAATTGCTTGCCTTGGTTCTGATCACGTTCATGCCGGGATCGCCAATAAACTGGGCCACAAAAATGTTCTGGGGATTGCGGTACACATCCTGCGGAGAACCATGCTGCATGATAACACCGTTCTTCATAACTACAATGTCGGTGGCCATAGTCAGGGCCTCAGTCTGATCATGGGTGACATAGATGAATGTGGTCTCCATCTGGTTGAACAGCTGGATCACCTCGCTGCGCATCTGTTTTCTCACATTGGCATCCAGGTTGGACAGGGGCTCATCCATCAG
>JAFUJY010000126.1 GCA_017467985.1 Bacillota bacterium | reverse complement strand
GAAACCTGTGCCGCCATCGGCCTGGTATTCTTTGCGAAGCGCATGCTGCAGATTGAGCCTAAGAGCGAATATGCAGATGTGATGGAGCGGGCTTTGTATAATGGTGTCATCAGCGGCATGACCCTGGACGGTACACGGTTCTTCTATGTAAATCCCCTGGAAGTGGTTCCCGAAGCCTGTGAGAAGGATGAGGCAAAGTCTCGAGTCAAGGTGGAGCGTCAGAAGTGGTTTGGCTGTGCCTGCTGCCCGCCCAACTTGGCAAGACTGATGAGCAGTCTTCCCGATTACGCCTACGGAAAGCGGGGGACGGAGCTGTTTGTGCATCTGTATTTGGGTGGTGAGCTGGTGACGGACTTGGCTGGAATGTCTGTAAAGCTAAATGTCAAGACTCAGTATCCCTGGGATGGCAGTGTAAAGATGATGATCAATCCGGCTGAAGAAAAAGAGTGGACATTGGCTTTGCGTGTACCTGGCTGGTGCCGCAATTTTGAACTGAAATGCAATGGTCAGGAAGTTCCCGGGCAGATGGTGGATGGCTACTATTATATCACCCGCACCTGGAAGAGTGGCGACGAACTGGAATATGTGATGGGTATGCCGGTGGAAATGGTCAAGTCCAACCCCAGAGTTCGGGAAAACTTGGGTAAAACCGCTCTCATGCGGGGTCCCATTGTGTATTGTCTGGAAGAAGCGGACAACGGAGCTGACCTGCATCGCATCCGCATTGGTAAAAAGGCGGATTATACCATCGAATATCAGCCCCAGATGTTGGACGGTATTGTGACCATCCAGGGCAAGGCGAAAAAACTGGCACAGGAGAACTGGGACTGCGATACGCTGTATAGTTTTGAAAAAGAAGAAAAATATGAAGAAAAGGAACTGCTGTGGATTCCCTATTATGCCTGGGCCAATCGCAGTGCAGGCGAGTTGATGGTATGGATTCCCAAGGAAGATTAAAAGAACTGGAGCAGTGCCGACTGTGTCCTCGTAACTGCGGTGTGGATCGGTACAATACTCAGGGTGTATGTGGTGCCCCTGCCCAAGTATATGCCGCCCGGGCAGCGCTGCACTTTTGGGAGGAACCTTGTATTTCCGGAACCAGAGGATCCGGTGCAGTCTTCTTCAGCGGCTGTAATCTTCACTGCGTATATTGTCAGAATCGGGAGATCAGCACCCATATAAAAGGGAAAGAAGTCACCCCGGCTCAGCTGGCCCAGACTTTCCTGCGCCTGCAGGATCAGGGAGCCCATAATATTAATCTGGTGACGGGAACACATTATCTTCCCCAGATCATTCGGGCGCTGGAACTGGCCAAACTGCAGATTCCCGTGGTGTATAATACCAGCGGCTACGAAAAGGCCGAGTTTATTAAGGGCTTGGAGGGGCTGGTGGATATCTACCTGCCGGATTTTAAGTATACGAGCCCGGAGAGGGCACGTAAGTACTCCCACGCAGTAGATTATCCGGAGGTGGCCAAAGAAGCCTTGGCAGAGATGGTGCGCCAGATTCCGGAACCCATCTTTGATACAGAGGGGATGATGCAAAAAGGTGTGATTGTTCGTCATCTCCTGCTGCCCGGCGGCCGGGAGGATAGCCTGGCAGTGGTGAAGTATCTGCACGAGACATATGGTGACAAAATCTATATGAGCCTGATGAAGCAGTACACACCACTGATTACGGATCCTGCGTACCCTGAGCTTTCCCGCAAGATCAAACGCAGGGAATATGAGCGGGTAGTGCAGTATGCGCTGGATTTAGGGGTGGAAAATGCCTTTATTCAGGAGGGCGGCACCGCCAAAGAGAGTTTTATCCCGATTTTTGACGGGACAGGCGTATAAAATATTGTTTTACCCATTGCAATTTTGGCAAATACTTGCTATAATGAACGTTAGGACGGGTTAAGCCCCATAAGACTAGAGACTGGAGGTTTTTTATTCATGTACGATATTCAGAAAGGTTATGAATTAGCAAAGGAATATTACAAAGGTATTGGTATTGATGTTGACGAGGTGATCAAGGCTTGTGACGAGACTCCCCTTTCCATGCACTGCTGGCAGGGTGATGACGTTAACGGTTTTGAGAAGAAGGAAGGCGGCCTGAGCGGTGGTATTCAGACTACCGGTAACTATCCCGGTAAGGCTACCAATCCTGAGCAGCTGCGTGCTGACATCGAGATGGCTATGAAGTTCATCCCCGGTGTTAAGAAGGTTAACGTTCATGCTAACTATCTGGAGTCTGACACTTTTGTTGATCGTAACGAAATTGAGCCCAAGCACTTTGAGAAGTGGGCTGACTGGGCTGTAGAGAAGGGCATTGGTCTGGATTTCAATCCTACATATTTTGCACATCCCAAGAGCGACAACGGCACCCTGTCCGCATTGGATGATGAAGTTCGTGCATTCTGGGTTGGACACGGTATTCGCTGCCGTCAGATCGGTGAGTATTTCTACAAGAGAACCGGTAAGGTTTGTGTTATCAATCACTGGACTCCCGACGGAGATAAGGAATTCCCGGTTGACACTCTGGGTCCCCGTCTGCGTTTGAAGGACAGCTATGACAAGATTTTTGAAGCTACTAAGGATGTAGAAGGCGTTATGGACGGTATCGAGTCTAAGGTATTCGGTATCGGTCTGGAGAGCTACACTGTAGGTTCCCATGAGTTCTGCATGGGCTACGTAATGTCCAAGGGCGTGGATCATATCATTATGACCCTGGATACTGGCCACTATCACCCCACAGAGGTTGTATCTGCTAAGCTTGGCGGTGTTTATGCATTCTCCAATAACGTGCTGCTGCATGTTTCCCGTCCTGTTCGTTGGGATTCTGACCATGTAGTTGCTTATGACGATGAGACCAAGTCCATTATGGAAGAGCTGGTTCGTCTGGGCAAGGTTCAGGATACCTATATTGCAACTGACTTCTTTGATGCATCCATCAACCGTATCGCAGCTTGGGTTATCGGTCTGCGTAATACTCGTAAGGCTCTGCTGGCTGCTATGCTGCAGCCCGTTGAGGCTATGAAGGCTGCTGAGGCTGCCGGCGATGTAAGTGCTCGTCTGGCTATGGTTCAGGAGTACAAGGCTGGTGCTATGGCTAATCTGGTTTGGGACTACTACTGTGCACAGAAGGGCGCAGGTGTAGGTCTGGAATGGCTGGATGAAGTAAAGAAGTATGAAGAAGAGGTTCTGAGCAAGAGATAATCTTCTTCGAACAATTGAATCAATGTGGGGTGCACAGTCTATTTGTGCACCCCTTTCTCTTTTTAGGAGGCAAATATTATGGAAAAAACAAAGATGGGGGAAACGCCAACGGGACAATTCAGTAAGGTCTCCATGATCTTACATTTCCTGCGTGGCAGTATTCATTTTTTTGTAATCAGTATTCTCAGTGCATTTCTGGTTACGATGACCGAAATGCTGATTCCGCAGTTGATCCGCTTTACCGTGGATTCCGTTATTGGGACAGCAGAGCCGGATCTGCCGGTTATTTTATATGGTCCGCTGATGTCCTTTGGCGGAGCCGACTATCTGCGTACTCATTTGCATATTATAGCAATCACCATCGTACTGTTGGCAGGGTTGGCTGTGGTATGTAAGTATTCCTTTAATGTACATAACAATAAGGGCGCCGAGACTCTGCTGCAGAACATGCGCAACATGCTCTTTTCCCATATTCAAAAGCTGCCCTTCGAGTGGCACATGAAGAATCAGACCGGCGATATCATTCAGCGTTGTACATCGGACGTGGATCGTGTGAAGATTTTCGTGGCTGACCAGCTCACATCCATCATTCGAATCGTAATCCTGATGAGCTTGTCATTGTTCTTCATGTATTCCATGAATGTGAAGCTGGCGCTGATTGCCACAGCCTGCATTCCGGTGGTGTTGGGTTACAGTGCATATTTTCATTCCAAGATCGGTTCCCGTTTCCAGGAATGTGACGAGAGCGAAGGTATACTGTCCACCATCGCCCAGGAGAACCTGACCGGTGTACGAGTGGTACGGGCCTTTGGCCGAGAGAAGTTCGAGCGGGATCGTTTTGAAAAGGAAAATCAGCGTTATGCAGATCTGTGGGTAAAGCTGTGTAAGTTCATGGCCTTTTTCTGGGGTTCCGGTGATGCCATTTCCGGTCTGCAGGTCATGTTGGTGGTGGTATTCGGTGCGGTATCCTGTGTAAATGGCAGCTTGAGTGCCGGTGAATTCATCGCCTTCTTGTCCTACAACTCCATGCTCACCTGGCCGGTGCGTCAGCTGGGTCGTGTAATATCCGAAATGAGTAAGGCTAATGTTTCCATTGAGCGTATTATGTACATCATGAATTCCGAAGAAGAGCAGGATAAAGAAGGAGCTGTTACGCCGGATATGCACGGTGATATTCAGTTCTCCAACGTATCCTTCGGTTATGATGCCAATATTCCGGTGGTGCAGGATGTTTCCTTTAAGATTCCTGCGGGTACCACCTTCGGTATTCTGGGTGGAACCGGTTCCGGTAAGTCCACGCTGATGCTTCTGCTGAACCGTCTGTATGAGCTGCCCGAGAATGGTGGTCAGATTACCAT
>JAFUJY010000125.1 GCA_017467985.1 Bacillota bacterium | reverse complement strand
TGCAGTGGTGAGCGACAGCGGAACCCTGCCGGAGGAGAGCTCTTTCTTTACTTCTGTGGGGGATCCCTTCCCGGCGGTGTGCATCCGTACATCCACCGAGCGTCCCGAAGCACTGGATAAAGGCTGCTTCGTGCTGGCGGGCATTGACACCGTTTCTCTGCTGCAGGCAGTGGATACGGCAGTGACCATGAATGTGAACGGCGACTATGGTATCCCCGTGCCGGACTATGTGGAAGAGAATGTATCGACTAAGGTGGTTAAGATTATCCAGTCCTATACTGGTGTGGTCAATAAAATGGTTTGGAGAAAGTTCTGATGAGTGTATTAGTAACGGGTGCTGCCGGTTTTGTGGGCCGCAATCTGGTGGCCAATCTGTATAATATTCGAGAAGGAAAGAATCGTACCCGTCCGAATCTGGGGATTGGTCAGATTTTTGAGTACGATGTGGATACGGATCCGTCCCTGTTGAAGGAATATTGTCAAAAGGCGGATTTTGTCTTTCATCTGGCCGGGGTGAATCGCCCCAAGGATGTTTCAGAGTTCATGGAGGGGAATTATGGCTTTGCCGCCACCTTGCTGGATACCCTGCGGGAGTGCGGCAACACCTGCCCGATAATGGTTTCATCTTCCATTCAGGCATCCTTGACCGGCCGTTATGCCGGCTCCGAATATGGTAAGTCCAAGCTGGCAGAGGAGGAGTTGTTCTTCTCTTATGGTCAGGAGACGGGAGCGAAGGTGCTGGTGTACCGCTTCCCCAATCTGTTTGGGAAATGGTGCCGACCTAACTATAATTCTGCGGTGGCCACCTTCTGCCACAACATCGCCCGGGAGCTGCCCATCACAGTGAACGACCCGGCAGTGGAGCTGGAGCTGTTATATATCGACGACTTGATAGAGGAGATGCTAGATGCCCTGGAGGGTAAGGAGCATTACGACGGTCGTTTTTGTAAGGCGCCTATCACCCATAAGGTCACGTTGGGTGAGATTGTTTCGTTATTGCAGGAGTTTCATGACCAGCCCCGTTCCTTGGTCATGCCGGAGATCCCGGCAGGGTCTTTCGCTAAGAAACTGTATTCCACCTATTTGTCCTATTTGCCGGCGGAGGCCGTTCGTATTCCGCTGAAATCCAATGTGGACTTTCGGGGCAGTTTCACTGAATTGCTGCGGACCCCGTCCTGCGGCCAGTTTTCCGTGAATGTTTCACTGCCTGGCATCACCAAGGGCCAGCACTGGCATAACACCAAATGGGAGTTCTTCATTGTGGTGTCAGGGCGTGCTCTGATTCAGCAGCGCCGCATCGGCTCCGATGAAGTGCTGGAATTCGAGGTGAGCGGGGATTGTATCGAAGCCGTGCATATGCTGCCCGGTTATACCCACAATATTATTAATCTGTCCCTCACGGAGAAGCTGGTGACGTTGATGTGGGCTAACGAGCCCTTTGATCCCCAGCGGCCGGATACGTTTTTTGAGGTAGTGTAAAAATAGCGCCGACGGAGAGTTCTCCGCCGGCGTTTTTTTACACCTTCACATATCTTTGATTTTTACTATTAGGCTTGTCCGGAATGGTCATACGAATCAGATTCATATCGGTGGCCGGCCGCAGATAATTCCTGCGGAATCCTTCTTTGGATTTTAGTCCCAGTTTTTCCATAAGGGCCTTTTATGATTTTATTTTATGTTCTTTTATAGGGGGAGTCAAATTGTTAAACTCCCCCAAATGTCGCCTGCCAGGCGACCTTTTTCTCTCACCTTTATGTTATACTCTCTCCATCAGTCAATCTTGACAAAGTTGGCTGAAAATGATACCATAAAGGAGGAGTAACATGACAAAGCACGAGAAGATTCTGGAGCGGATCAGCCGGCTGCGTCTTCTGGACGACATCTTTATGAAGAAGGTCTTCGAAGACAAGGCTTGTACGCAGCTGTTGCTGCGAATCATTATGCAGAAGGATGATCTTGTTGTGGAGCAGGTTCAGACGGAGTATTCGGTGAAGAATCTGCAGGGGCGTTCTGCGCGGTTGGACATTTTGGCCTCGGACCGAAATGGTGTGCAGTACAATGTGGAAGTGCAGCGTGCTGAGAGTGGGGCGGGTCCCAGGCGGGCTCGGTACAACAGCAGCCTGATGGATGTGAATATTACCGATCCCGGCGATGACTACGAGGCTTTGCCGGAGTGCTATGTGATATTTATCACGGAGACCGATGTGTTGCGGCATAGCCAGCCTATGTATTTCATTGAACGTACATGTCGTGGATTGGACGTGCCGTTCAATGACGGTTCTCACATCATTTACGTGAATGCACAGGTTCAGGATAGCACCCCGCTGGGGCTGCTGATGAAGGATTTTACTTGCACAAATGCTGCTGACATGCACTATAAGGAGCTGGCGCAGCGTGTGCGGTATTTTAAGGAGGATGGGGAAGGAGTGAAGACCATGTGTTGGTTTACAGAGGAAGTGCTGCAGGAAGGACGAGATGAGAAGGCAATCGAAACTGCTAGGCGGATGCTGATTCGCGGAAAGATGACGCATGAAGAGATTGCGGAGGATTTGCAGCTTCCTATTTCTAAGGTGGAGGCCTTGGCCCAGGAGATGAAGGCGGCCGAAAACTAAGTTTCAGCATATACAATAATACGAGTATTATAAAGATCGCTGGTCTTGAAAGATCAGCGATCTTTTTTGTTGGTGCGTACTATACCGGTAACCCTGCCTGGCCATTTATACAAGAGAAAACTATGCCACAGGGATACCATTACCATCCAGGTAACCCTTCACAACCATTTTTATAAGAAAAACCATGTGCCAG
>JAFUJY010000016.1 GCA_017467985.1 Bacillota bacterium | reverse complement strand
GACACGCGGGACTCCAAAAGCGAAGTGATCGTCAGCGATATCATCGAGCGCTTGGGGCTTCCTTACGTGCATACGCCAGGGATTGTAGCAAACTATAAGTTTTATGCCCCGGACTTTGTCGTAGGTGATACCATATGGGAGCACCAAGGCCGGCTGGGCGACCCGGGGTATGACGCACGACACGCCCAAAAGTATTACGACTACGCCGCCGAGAACTACAAGGTTATGGTTACTTACGACCATCCCGGACCTAGTCCCGGCTTTACCTGCATAAAGGTGCCTGAGATCCTGTGGACCATGGTGAGCGCCGGCATAGTCAGCGCAGCCAAGGTGTTAAAGACCTACTATCCTGGCTATTAATAAAACTAAAAAAACGCGACAACCAAAAATTCTGCTTTTTCTGTCGTAAGGTCCGTCCCCACCCACCATTATGGTGGCTTTTTTAGTTTAAACAGTTAGCGGCTGTGGTTACACCGGCTCCCATACACCTCCCCGTAACCACGGCCGCCTTGTTTTTTACGTAGTGCCCGCGTGCCGGTGGTTACCAAAGCACCTCTGTACCCACTAACCGCACCTTTTTTATATAATAACGTACCACTTGTGGTTACAACTACAATATAAAAAGAACTAGACCTATGGTCTAATCCTTTCATTCATTTTCTTCACAAACTCTACATCTCTTGCCGTAAGTTCGGCCCAGGCTGGTACGAAACCGCATTTGACAGCATTCCTGACTGATTTCATGTTACACCAGGCCGCACAATAAAAGGGGACTTTACCCAACTTCAGGACTTCCAGGGCCAGGTGACTAGTTATGGCCGCAGCCACACCTTGGCGGCGATACTCCGGCAAGACATCCACGCCGATCTGGTACATTTCTTCACAATCGGCGGAGCAGCCTGCCAATCCTATCAAACGACCACGATCGTAAGCCCCCACGCCCAACACATCCAATTCTTTACGGGCTTCACACAGGGCATTGCTCCACTCATCAGTATATAACGGAGTAAAATCCTCCGGGTGAAGCACCCGCAACTCATAGTCGCAGGGTAACGCTTTCAGGCGCTCCACATCCGGCAAAAAATACTCTGCCATGAAACAAACTTTTAAACCAAAGGGCGCCAAACTTTCATCCAATACATGAAGATTGGGGGTTTCAAAGCAATGGGCCACATCATATTGTTCCAAATATATGTTCACTGCGTCATGTACACGCTCACTCGTCTGCGCCACAATATTGCTGCCGTAAGTTACCATATCACACTCAAAGGGCAGCGGTAAATACTTACGGGCTCCGGGATGGATCACTGACCTGGTGATCACATTTTCCTTTTTCAGAAAATCCTCCGGCTGACAATTACAATCCATAGCAGATTGCTCCAGGGCAACCTGCATAATATCTTGATTCGTCATCATTATCCTCTCCTTTATCAGCATTATAGCACACAAATATCTTTCATACAATCCTGAATTTCTCTGGACTTTTTTTCATTTTAGGCGTATACTTACCACAGACTCACATCAATATACATAGAGGCTATATTTTATGAATTACATCATTTTGATTTTTTCTGTTATGTGCGCTGGTATAAAAAGTACTTTCTCCAAGGTGGGAAATCGTTACCTGGATCAACACAATAATATTTATTCTCTTAATTTTTATCTGTTTCTGGTGGCTTGGCTAGTCATTCTGGTAGTGGGCGCCAAGTCCGTCTTTCCCATTCATGGCTTTATGATTTTTCTGGCCATATTCTATGCTCTTTTCACATTATTGAGCATTCTGCTCTACATCAAGGCCACCCAGCTGGGCAGCGTACTCCTAAGCTCGCTAATCTACTCCTGCGGCTTTTTGGTGCCCACCGTGGTGGGCATCCTTTTCCAGACTGAAACCATGACTCTTCTGCAGCTGGCAGGCATAATGCTAATGCTGATTTCCTTTGGTATCAGTGCCAAGGCCAACGAAAAGGTTACAATAAAGTGGCTGCTGTATGCTCTGGCCGCCATGTTTTCTTCCGGCATGGTCTCTGTTTTGCAGAAGATCTACCGTTCCTCTCCCTACGAGTCCCAGATGAACGGCTTTCTGGTCATTGCCTTTTTCTTTATCGTGGTCATTTTGTTCTGCCTAATGCCCAAACCCCTGGTAAAGCCCAATAAAAAACTGGCGGGCACCTCCGTAATCATCGGCATTGCCCTGGCCAGCATCAATCTGTGCAATCTGTATTTGTCCGGTGTCATGCCCGCAGTGATTGTCTTCCCCGTGCTAAACGGCGGAGTCATCATCTCTTCTGCTCTCTTTGCATGGATTTTTCTTAAAGAGCCCATCCCCTCCAAAAAGAAAATTGGCATTGTGTTGGCAATTATCGCCATATTGTTGATCGCTTAACCAATTACTTACATGAGGTCTAATTATGCGACACATCTCTTACTCCCAATATCTTGATAAAGTATACGGTTGTTTTATCGGCAAAGCCATCTCCGGTAACACGGGAGCCCCCATGAAGGCGTCAAAATGCCCATGGAATTGGAATTTATACCGGAAATGATCAACTGCGACCTACCCAATGATGATTTGGACCTCCAGGCTGCATGGCTTGATGTAGTTGAAAAGAAGGGGGAGCATTTTACTTCCCGAGATCTGTTAAAACGTTTTGTGGAATGCTGTGATTACTCCCCTGGCGAATACGCTGTTATGCGCAAAAATTATCAACGTGGAATCTATCCGCCCCTTTCCGGCCTTTTCTGGCCGCCCTGGAAAGTGAAGCCTTCTTCGAAAATGATGTGCGTACCCTTATCAATAAAGCCCTCTACGTGCTGCGCAATGATTCCAAAGTGTATTGGCTGGTCCGCTGGGTTTGCGACCTATGCGACAAGTACGATGACATAAAGGTGGTCTTAACCAAGATTCTCTTCCGATATGGCCATCCCGACTGTACCAACATGTACCAGAACATAGCCATTACCCTGACCGCCCTTTTGCTGGGCGAAAATGATATTATCAAGACCAGTCTCCTGGCCCTGAACTGCGGATTTGATACGGACTGTACCTGTGCCACTGCCGGGGCCATCATCGGCCTGCTGCGGGGCGCAGATGAAGTAATCCAGGCCTATGGCCTCACAGAGATTACATATACTTTGGGCGTGGACATTCAGCGCCGCAGCGACAAGATTTTTGACTTGGCAGAGGATATTGCCAAACTGGGTATCCAGTTCACTAAGTCAGTGAATTCTGAGGTTGTTATTGACGATGCCCCCGAGGTAAACTTCCACTTTGAGCCCCAGCCGCCCATAGAACTCAAAGTACATTATGAAGATATGGACCCCACCATTACCCTGGGCGGCAAGCGCAAGGTCACTCTGTATTTTACAAATCACAGCCAGCAGCAACAGAACTTATTCGTTGACATCCAGCCTGTTCATGATATTCAACATGATTGTACTTTTTCTCACCTTTCTTTGAAGCCCGGCGAGACCTCCCGCGAAAAGATAACCTTTACCTTGGCGGAAGATGTTCCTGTTATCTATGATAAAAATATTATTACGGTCAGGGCCCATGACCGTAAAGGTCAGCATCTCCTGGATGACTCCTTCGGTCTGGTGGGTGTGGTGCCCTACAAACTGGGCGGTCCCTTCTGGCGAACGGAGCCCATTTGCAACACTCAGTTGGTATTGGAACATTTTTTCGACGTCCATCCCTATGAAGCACTGATGGGCAATTCCAAGATTCCCGGCAACATGACCGACAAGGTCCGCCACTTCCATCTGAATTGTGCCACAGATACCTCTACCCAATACCTTACTAACGAGGAACTTTTTGCTCCTGTGCAAAAGGAATGGGCTAGCCCCATCTATGAACAGCGCCTGGTACAAATCCCCCAGGATAGCTTCCGTCTCCGGGACTTCCTACCCTTCCGAGGTCCCTGCGCCGCCTATCTGTCCCGTATTGTCATCACTCCCCAAGACATGGATGCCTATATCCAGATTGGACATTCTGCACCCTTCCAGTTGTACCTTAACGACCAACTGGTGGCTGAGCGTGACTATTGCGACACCTGGACTGCAGAAAAGGTTCACATCGGCCCATTACCGCTGAAAAAAGGAGAAAATCGCCTGGTATTCCGGATGACCAAAATCAATGAAGATGCCAAGTTCAACATTACCTTCTCTAAAGGCATCACCATGACGGAAACATCGTGGATCTGGCCTCCAAGAACCCCTATTATTTCTAATTCAAAAGCTCTGCCCCCGGTGGCAGAGCTTTTTTAGTATATAAAAACACGGTAAGCCTTGCGGATTACCGTGTCTTATTATTGATTATTCATCCTCGTCGTCTACCAGGCTGAAGATCAGGTCCTCTTCCTTAATATCTTCATCAGCCAGCAGTACGGGCTCTTCATCGTCAGCTGTCAGGTCCAGAGTCTCCAGATCTTCATCCTCAGCCTCTTCCTTTGCCTTCTTAGCTGCTTCAGCTTCCTTACGCTTAGCCTCTTCCTCGGCTCTGATACGCTCCTCTTCGGCCAGAATTGCCAGCTCTTCTTCTGTCAGATTCTTTTCGAAGTGTACACGCTGGTAACGGTTCATACCGGTACCGGCCGGGATCAGCTTACCAATGATAACGTTCTCCTTCAGACCTACCAGCGGGTCAACCTTACCCTTAATAGCGGCCTCAGTCAGGACACGAGTGGTCTCCTGGAAGGAGGCTGCGGACAGGAAGGACTCTGTTGCCAGAGATGCCTTGGTAATACCCAGCAGTACGCGCTCACCTTCAGCGGGCATCTTACCCTCTTCCAGTGCGATGCGGTTCTTCTCTTCGAACTCCAGATAGTCAACCAGACTACCGGGCAGCATATCGGTATCGCCGTTTTCGCTGATCTTTACACGACGCAGCATCTGACGAACGATAGTCTCAATGTGCTTATCATTGATATCTACACCCTGCAGACGGTATACACGCTGTACTTCCTGGATCAGGTAGTTCTGAGCCGCAGCCAGCCCCTTGATCTTCAGGATATCATGGGGATTAACAGAACCTTCGGTCAGCTCATCACCGGCCTCAATCATCTGTCCATCTGTAACCTTCAGACGTGCACCATAGGGACTAATATAACTCTTTGCTTCTTTGGTCTCCTGATCCGTTACGATAATCTCACGCTTCTTACGTGTGATGTTCTCGGATACCTCACCGCCTGCTTCGGCAATGATGGCCAGACCACGGGGCTTACGTGCCTCGAACAGCTCCTGTACACGGGGAAGACCCTGTGTAATATCGTCACCACCTGCAACACCACCGGTATGGAAGGTACGCATGGTCAACTGTGTACCGGGTTCACCGATGGACTGAGCAGCGATGATACCTACAGCTTCACCCAGACGAACGGGCTGTCCATTGGACATGTTAGCACCATAACACTTAGCGCAGACACCCAGACGCTGACGGCAGCTCAGCATATTACGAATATGAACCTTCGTAATACCGGCAGCCACAACGGCCTCAGCCTGCTTGGGGCTGATGATTGTATCTTCCGGTACAATCACTTCATTGGTCTCGGGGTGACGGATCTCATCAATGGACCAACGTCCGTTGATACGCTCCTCCAGAGACTCAATCACTTCATCGCCATCCATGAAAGCACTTACCCAAACGCCCACAGGCTTCACACCTTCGTCACAGCAATCCTCAGAACGAATGATAATGTCCTGAGAAACGTCTACCAGACGACGGGTCAGGTAACCAGAGTCGGCGGTACGCAGAGCGGTATCGGCAAGACCCTTACGAGTACCGTGTGCGGAAATGAAGTACTCCAGAACATCAAGACCTTCCTTAAAGCAGGACTTGATGGGCAACTCGATGATATCACCTTGAGGTGTAGCAGACAGACCACGCATTGCGGACATCTGCTTCAACTGGTCCTTTGAACCTCGAGCACCAGAGTCAATCATCATGTAGATGTTGTTCTTGGTACCCAGAGCAGGCATCAGCAGGTCAGTCAGCTTATTAATGGTGTCAGTCCAGATCTGAATTACTCTGGTATGACGCTCTTTATCAGTCAGGAATCCACGACGATAGTTGCGGACAATCTTTTCTACTTCCTTTTCTGCAGCGGTCAGCAGTGCCTGCTTTTCAGGAGGAACAACTACGTCTGCAGCGGATACGGTCAACGCACCCTTAGTAGAGTACTGGAAGCCCAGACCCTTAATATCGTCCAGAACAGTGGCAGTTTCAGTAATACCATGCACGTTAATGCAGTTGTGCAGGATCTTACCCAGCTGCTTCTTACCTACCATGAAGTCGATTTCATAGGGCAGATAGGTCTCCGGCTTGGAAGGATCACGCTTAACGTAGCCCAGATCCTGAGGAATACGCTCGTTCAGGATGATACGACCTACGGTTGTCTTGATCATACCGGTTACAACCTGTCCCTCTACCTCTACGGTACGGCGAACCATAACCGGAGTATGCAGAGTGATTTCCTTTTCATGGTAAGCGGCCAGTGCTTCATTCTTATCCTGGAACCAACGGCCTGCACCTTCTTCTTCCGGCTCTTCCTTGGTCAGGTAATAAATACCCAGAACCATATCCTGAGAAGGAACGGCTACAGGAGCACCATCAGAGGGCTTCAACAGGTTATTGGTGGACAGCAGCATGAAACGGCACTCAGCCTGTGCCTCTACAGACAGCGGAACGTGTACAGCCATCTGGTCACCGTCGAAGTCGGCGTTAAACGCTGCACAAACCAGAGGATGCAGACGGATTGCCTTACCCTCAACCAGGGTAGGCTCGAAGGCCTGAATACCCAGACGGTGCAGTGTAGGAGCACGGTTCAGCATTACAGGATGCTCACGAATTACATTTTCCAGAACGTCCCAAACCTCGGGCTGCAGACGCTCTACCATACGCTTAGCGGACTTAATGTTGTGAGCCAGATCCTTTTCTACCAGCTTCTTCATTACGAAAGGCTTGAACAGCTCGATCGCCATTTCCTTCGGCAGACCACACTGGAAAATCTTCAAAGAAGGACCAACTACGATAACGGAACGTCCGGAGTAGTCAACACGCTTACCCAGCAGGTTCTGACGGAAACGACCCTGCTTACCACGAAGCATATCGGACAGAGACTTCAGCGCACGGTTACCGGGACCGGTTACGGAACGACCACGACGACCATTATCGATCAGCGCGTCAACAGCTTCCTGCAGCATACGCTTTTCATTACGTACGATGATATCGGGAGCCTTCAGTTCCTTCAGTCTCTTCAGACGATTGTTACGATTGATCACACGACGATACAGATCATTCAGGTCGGAAGTTGCAAAACGACCACCATCCAGCTGTACCATAGGACGCAGATCCGGAGGAATAACCGGAACAACATCCATTACCATCCACTCCGGACGGTTGCCGGACTTATAGAAAGACTCAACAACCTCCAGACGCTTCAGAATACGAATACGCTTCTGACCGGAAGCACCGATCAGCTCTTCGGACAGTTCTTTCATTTCCTTTTCCAGGTCGATGTTTGCCAGCAGTTCCTGCACTGCCTCAGCACCCATGCCTGCACGGAAAGTAACACCCTTTCTGGACAGTTCCTGACGATACTCAGTTTCAGTCAGCAGCTGCTTATAAGCCAGAGAGGAGTTGCCGGGATCCAGCACGATATATGCTGCAAAATACAGCACCTTTTCCAATGTACGGGGCGGAATGTCCAGAATCAGACCCATACGGCTGGGAATCCCCTTAAAATACCAGATATGAGAAACCGGAGCAGCCAGCTCAATGTGACCCATACGTTCGCGACGAACCTTAGCCTTGGTTACTTCAACACCGCAGCGGTCACAGATAACGCCCTTATAACGGATTCTCTTATATTTGCCGCAATGACACTCCCAGTCCATGCTGGGTCCGAAAATACGCTCACAGTACAAACCGTCGCGTTCCGGCTTCAGTGTTCTGTAATTGATCGTTTCCGGCTGCTTAACCTCACCGTGAGACCACTCCCGAATCTTTTCGGGAGAAGCCAAACCGATTTTAATTGCGTCAAACTGAATTTGTTGTTTTTCGTTGGTGTTAGCCGCCATCAAGCGCACCCCTTTCTCATTATTCATCCAGGCTCAGATTCGCCAGTTCTTCCACATCGCCTACAGTAAAGCCGGCATCGCCGAAGTCCAGGTCATCCAAGCTGATATCATCAAATTCACCGTCAAATTCCAGACCATCCAGGCTGTCACCGCTCTCACCAGCACCATAAACCACGGTGGGATCGTCTTCACGGCCTTCCATATTAACGTCAACTCTTTCGCCGTCGTCGTCAATATCCTCGGTGATCTCAACTTCCTGCAGATCCTCAGTCAGTACACGAATGTCCAGACCCAGAGACTGCAGTTCCTTCAACAGTACCTTGAAGGATTCCGGTACACCGGGTTCCGGAATGTTCTCGCCCTTAACGATAGCTTCATAGGTCTTAACACGTCCTACAATATCATCGGACTTTACAGTCAGAATTTCCTGCAGGGTGTAAGCAGCACCATAAGCCTCCAGGGCCCAAACTTCCATTTCACCAAAACGCTGACCACCAAACTGAGCCTTACCGCCCAGAGGCTGCTGTGTTACCAGTGCGTAAGGACCGGTGGAACGTGCATGGATCTTATCATCTACCAAATGATGCAGCTTCAGATAGTACATGAAGCCGATGGTTACATGATTATCGAAGTATTCACCGGGACGTCCGTCACGCAGCGGAACCTTACCATCACGGGAAATCGGCACACCGGCCCACTCCTCACGATGATCCAGGTTATCTTCCAGATACTGCAGAATGTCGGGATTCAATACCGCTTCATACTTTTCTTTGAACTCTTCCCAAGGACGATTGATGTAATTGTCCGCCATTTCCAGCGTATCCATAACGTCCTCGTGGGTTGCACCGTCAAAGATCGGGGTAGCGATCTTCAGCCCCAGTGCACGGGCAGCCAGACCCAGATGAATCTCCAGAACCTGACCGATATTCATACGAGAAGGTACGCCCAGGGGGTTCAGAACGATATCCAGAGGACGGCCATTGGGCAGGAAGGGCATGTCTTCTACCGGCAGAATACGGCTAACTACACCCTTATTACCATGACGGCCTGCCATCTTGTCGCCGACGGAAATCTTACGCTTATGAGCGATATAAACTCGTACTACTTCGTTTACACCAGGAGACATCTCATCGCAGTTTTCACGAGTGAAGATCTTAACATCAACGATGATACCTTCTTCACCATGGGGCACACGCAGAGAGGTGTCACGAACTTCTCTGGCCTTCTCACCAAAGATGGCACGCAGCAGGCGCTCTTCAGCGGTCAGCTCGGTCTCACCCTTAGGAGTTACCTTACCTACCAGGATATCGCCGGCGTGAACTTCAGCACCGATACGAATGATACCACGATCATCCAGATCCTTCAGTGCGTCATCACCCACATTGGGGATATCAGCGGTAATCTCTTCGGGACCCAGCTTGGTGTCACGGGCCTCGGTTTCATACTCTTCAATATGCAAAGAGGTATAAACATCTTCTGCAACCAGACGCTCACTCAACAATACGGCGTCCTCGTAGTTATAACCTTCCCAGGTCATGAAACCGATCAGGGGGTTCTGACCCAGTGCCAGCTCACCGTCAAATACGGAAGGACCGTCTGCGATAGCCTGTCCGGCCTTAACCTGGTCACCCTTGTTTACACGAGGCTTCTGGTTAAAGCAGGTACCCTGGTTGTTACGCTGGAACTTACCCAGCTTATAGGTGTGGCTCTGACCGGTAGCGGCAGAACGCACAATAATCTTATCAGCAGATACGAAGATAACTTCGCCATCTTCCTTAGCAACTACACACACGCCGGAGTCGATGGCTGCCTTATGCTCCATACCGGTACCGATAACAGGAGAATCGGTGGTCATCAGCGGAACTGCCTGACGCTGCATGTTGGAACCCATCAGTGCACGGGTCGGGTCGTCGTTCTGCAGGAAGGGAACCAGAGAGGTAGCCACGGAGAACACCTGCTTAGGAGATACGTCCATATAATCAATGTCGGTAGCGTCCATTTCCATGTTATCCTCACGGAAACGACCAGTTACACGCTTGTTCAGGAAACGGCCCTCTTCATCCAGCTTTTCGTTCGCCTGTGCTACACGGTAGTTTTCTTCTTCATCTGCGGTCATGTAAACCACTTCGTTGGTTACCACCGGAACATCTCCGCTCTTGTCTACCTTACGGTAAGGAGCTTCAATGAAGCCGTAGATATTGATACGGGCATAGGACGCCAGAGAGTTGATCAGACCGATGTTGGGACCTTCAGGGGTCTCAACAGGACACATTCTACCATAGTGAGAATAGTGTACGTCTCGAACTTCAAATCCGGCACGATCACGGGACAGACCACCGGGACCCAGGGCAGACAGACGACACTTATGGGTCAGCTCAGCCAGAGGATTGTTCTGGTCCATGAACTGGGACAGCTGAGAACTTCCAAAGAACTCCTTAACTGCTGCAGTTACAGGACGAATGTTGATCAGAGACTGGGGAGTTACACCATCCGGATCCTGAGTAGTCATACGCTCACGTACAACACGCTCCATACGAGCCAGACCAATACGGAACTGGTTCTGCAGCAGCTCACCAACGCTGCGGATACGACGATTACCCAGATGGTCGATATCATCGGTGGTACCCATACCATAATCCAGATTCAGATTATAGTTAATGGATGCCATAATATCTTCGAAAGTAATGTGACGGGGAATCAGACGATAACTGTCTTTCTTCAACTGAGCCTTCAGCTCATCTCCGGTCAGTTCCATCTCCAGGATCTCTTCCAGCACAGGATAGTAAACCATCTCGTTGATGCCTGCTTCCTGCAGCTCTTCGTCAGACAGGTCTACATACTGCTTAATATCAACAGCCTGATTACTCAGAACCTTTACCTTGCGCTCTTCAGTCTCAACCCAGATAAATGCAACACCGGAGTTCTGAATCTGATCGGCCAGCTCCACATCAATAACGGTACCGGCAGTTGCCAGAACTTCACCGGTAGATGCATCGATAACATCTTCAGCCAACTTCTGCTCAACAACACGGGAGCGCAGTGCCAGCTTCTTATTGAACTTATAACGTCCAACACGAGCCAGGTTATAACGCTTGTTGTCATACAGCATAGCGTTCAGCAGGCTCTCAGAGCTCTCAACAGTGGGCGGCTCACCGGGACGGATTCTCTTATAAATTTCGATCAGACCATCATCTTTATTTTTAGCGATATCTCGCTCCATGGTGGCCAGCAGCTTGGGATCCTCACCAAACATGTCGATAATCTCAGCATCCGTACCAACGCCCAATGCACGGATCAGTACAGTTACCGGAATCTTACGGGTACGATCCACACGAACATTGAATACATCGTTGGAATCGGTCTCATACTCCAGCCATGCACCACGATTGGGAATTACGGTACAGGAATACAAAGGCTTACCCATTTTATCTAAAGTCTTTGCATAATAGATACCGGGAGAACGTACCAACTGGCTTACGATTACTCGCTCAGCACCATTGATTACAAACGTACCGGTCTCGGTCATCAAAGGCATATCTCCCATGAAAATCTCATGTTCGCTGATCTCTTCTTTCTCTTTATTATATAAT
>JAFUJY010000124.1 GCA_017467985.1 Bacillota bacterium | reverse complement strand
TGTCCATACGGCCGCATTCCACAAAAAGATGCTGGATGGCCGCCACATGCACCTGCCCCTGTGAAAGGCTGAGCATCTGCGGTTCGCGCAGAAATTCGCCGGCAAGGTTGAGCACATGCTGGGGATAGGTGGCAGAGAACAGCGTGGAGAGCATGGGCCGCTGGGGCAGATAACGCTGTATCTCCTTCATGTCGGGATAGAAGCCGATGGAAAGCATGCGGTCGGCTTCGTCAAAAATAAGGGCCTTGAGGGCATCGAGCGAGAGTGTGCGCTTGAGCAGGTGGTCGAGCACACGGCCCGGAGTGCCCACGATGAGCTGAACGCCGCTGCGCAGGGCTTCGAGCTGACGGCCATAGCCCACGCCGCCGTAAAGGGCGGTCACGGCAAGGCCGGTACCTTCGAAGAGCACGCGGGCTTCATGTTCCACCTGGCTGGCGAGTTCACGGGTGGGGGCAAGGATGAGGGCCTGAGCCTTCTTTTCCGCAGGGTCGAGCAGAGAAAGGAGCGGCAGGAGGTATGCGCCGGTCTTGCCGCTGCCGGTGCGGGACTGCACCATGATATCGCGCCCGGCCATGAGGTACGGCAGGGCATGGGCCTGAACAGGCATAAGGCGCGTCCAACCGGCACGAGCGCAGGCGTCCTGCATGTGCCCGGGCAGACGATCCAGAGAAATAGGGGGAAGGGAATCTTCAGGAGCGGTAATCCTGAGTTCCTCGTCCGTCAGCATGTTTTCCGCCATCGGGATTCCTTATATCAGGGATTGGGAACTTCTTAGTAAAAAAAGTAATTCTACCTTATTCCTTGCAGATTGCCAAGCATCACACCCCGGGCCGCGCGGGGCCGCAGTGTATATTCTGCGTTAAAGGAAGAGTCCTCACCACAGGTTCCCCTCACCTTTACCCGCAGTGTACCGGCGATAATCTTCTCTGCCGGAGCTGATACACTAAAATAAAACTCCAGTTTCGGATTCATTTCTCCATCAAAAGAAGTCATATAACCCACTTCCTCCAGGGAATAAGGTATTTTAGCTACCAGTTTTACACTCTTCCATAGGCCGGCACTGACCGTTCTGGGGAAGATATCCCATCCGAAGGAATGGGCAGGCTTACGCAGACCACAGCCGCCGTCCACATGTCATGCACTCAGCAAATACTGGGCATAGGGCATTTTTAACTGTTCCAACAATGCCGAACGAATATGTACCCGCAGTACATTCTTTTCCTGCAAAAGGTTTGTCACTTCAAATTCATGGGGAATAAAGGCATTATTCGAGGTTCCGATGATTTGCCCGTTCAATTCATATTCCGCAAGACAGTCCACACCCTCAAAATACAGAAAGACCTTTTCATCCAAATCCCTTTGCGGTGCATCAAATTCTTTACAATACCACCAGTCATAGGACTCATACTTTTCTGCCTTGCAAGGATTCATTCCTTTAAACAAGTCCTCTGGTAAAACGCCTGCCCTGGACAAATCCAATTCCACATTACCCGGAACCTGTGCCGGAACACATTCCAGCTTCTCTTCATCAAAGGTCTCATGGCAAATTGCATCACCATAGTATAATGTCCACTGACCATCCAAACTCCATTCACGCTTCATTGTACCACCCCTTTCTTGATTTTATTATAGAATATTTTCAAGATCCATACATCTCATGCAGGTGGAAATTATTTTCATTTTTTCCGATTTTTCTTGATATATGAGCATCCCATTGTTATAATAAGCAAAAGGAGGGATTGAAATGAAAGAAAATACTGCTATGCCGCCCTTGCTTTCCCGTGAGAAATATATCGGCTCCGGTGTGGTTCTTGTTTCCCGAAAACGCACACTGCTTCAAGATTTTGCCACCCATACCCATGATTTTTTCGAAATAGAATGTATTTTATCAGGCCACGGCACCCATATGCTCAATGGTGAATCTTATGACATGCGACCCGGTTCCATTTATCTGCTTACCCCAACGGATGTTCATTCTGTCCAAGTTCTGGAACCTTTGGAATATTACTCCGTTATGTTTTCAGAAGAATTATTCGGCGGAAGCTCCCTAGGAGATCGACTCTTAGGCTGTGGTGGCCATCATATGGAGCTGTCCTGCCAGGAACAAACCCGGCTGCACCCCCTCTTCGCCCTATTGGCGGAGGAAAGTGCCGCCCGTTCAGAACTTTCCCTGACCTTTTTGCAAAGCTTGATGCAGTGCATTCTGATCACCTTGCTGCGTAAACTTTCAACCTCGGAGGATCAAAAACATTTGCAGGGTATTCGGGGTGCTCTTCTATACATTCACCGACATTTTCGTGAAGAACTGACTTTGGAAGATGCTGCCGTGGCGGTACAACTCAGTCCCCATTATTTTTCTGAACTTTTTCGTAAAACCATCGGCCGCAATTTTACTGATTATGTATCTTCGCTGCGGGCTCAGTATGCCCACAACTTACTGGTCTCCAATGAAATGTCCATTACGGATATCTGCTATGCCAGTGGTTTCGGTTCCTTCGCTAGTTTCTCCCGTGCCTTTCAAAAAGAATACCACATGACTCCCCGGCAAGTCCGAAGAAAAGGGAAGCTAATGGATGAGTGCTGATATTTCCTATAACACCGGCAATACAATATGAATAAACAAAATGGAGGTCTAGTTCCCTAGACCTCCGTCTTATTTCATTTCTTCTTCTCCATCTTAAAGATCATCACAAGTACGCCCCACAACACCACTGCCGCCACAAATGCACCTACCCAGATTCCTTCATGGGGCAGGAAGGATGTGGTACCATCATTGTTCACGATCATCTGGGCATCCCGCAGAATCCACGCACCGATGGCGGGACCAATAATACCCGGAACCAACACCTGTCCGATGATGCGGATTCCCTGGAACTGTCCTGCACGATGCTCTGGGATGTGATCACGGATCATGGCACCAAATACGGACATTCCGGTCATATAACCACTCATCATCATTAATGACCCAATAAATACCGGAACCATGGAACGGGTAAAGTACAAAATCACATAACCCAGCATCAGAACGCTAATTGACGGAATAACACTTCCCTGAAAGCCCTTTGTGTCATACACCTTGCCGTACAATGCAGTGATCACCGCCGCCACAATAATGGCCGGTGCCATAATAAACACATAGTTAGTCATCTGGAGAGACTGTTCATAATAAATGATCAGATAGGGCATAAAAATCTGAATAGAAATACCGAATACTGCAAAGGCAATCAGTGCCATATACAGCAGCACATTCTCCTTCATCACTGCCGGTCTGAAACTATATATCACTGTCTTCCAATAGGATCCATCTGCCTTATTGATCGCAGGTGCATCCTCAATTAGGAAAAATCCCAGGACACCGATGATCATCACCCCGCCGCCGATGATGATAAAAATCATGGTCCAGCTTTCGGCCTGGTCCAGATTAAAGCCCATAAATCCACCGAAAACCACCAGAATAGATACCAATGGCATCATGGAGTTAAATCCCTCAATCTTACCCCGGTTGGTTTCGTCACCCCAATCCGTCAGCCAGGCATTATAAGCTGCATCGTTGGCAGTAGATCCAAAGAAAGTCATCACGCAGTCCAGAATAATGACCAGCGTAATCCCCAGCGCACTGGCCGCCGCAGCCGATCCCGCAATGGGTGTCAGCACATCCACCCGAATCAGAGCAAAACTCAGGATCGACACGCCCCACACCAGATATCCCAGGCAAATCAACAATTTTCTCTTACCCATTTTATCTGACAAAGCACCCATCAAAATCGTGGTCAACGTAGCCGCTACAGAACTTGCAGCCACCATCAGAGAAATGTCCCCGGCGGATGCATGGAACATCTTATAGATGAACACATTAAAATACATATTCTCCACAACCCAGGCCACCTGTCCCATCAATCCAAATATCAGCATTGCAGCCCAAAACTTACGTGTCAGCTTTTTCATAGTTTTATTCCTCGATAAATTCAAACTCTTCGTCTTCCAGAATCGGTAAAAATGCTTCAAAGGGAATCCGTTCAAATTCGCAGCCAAAGTTATTGGCGCCGAACCACTTACCCTCCTTCATCGTCTGGTTCAAGCCTCGAGCAAACTTGGTCATATTACAGCAATCATGCACAGCCACATCCCATCCCTCTTCATCTGCAATCTTCATAAACTGCAGTGTCAGCTCGTGACTCCAAATGGGAGAAATATAACCATGATGGCAAATGTACATGTTCTCGCCTTCATAATTCCAAATATTATTCTCGTTCAGGTGCAGTTCTGCACAATTCATAAAGTCCACCCCGGTCCCCAGGATCGCTTCTTTTTTCTTGAAGAAGGTCTCAAAATATTCCGGTGTCATGGGGGTTTCGATGCCCACCCGAGGAATATATTTCTTTGCCAGGGCAATGTTTTGAATGACCTTATCCGCACAATTGCTGGCTCCCAAGTTAAAACGGATTTCATCCAGACCGGCTTCGCCTAATGCTTTTAACTTTTCTTCATCGGCTAACAGGCCATTGGTGTACAGGTGCTGATGGATTCCTGCCTCACTAAACTTCTTAATAATTGAATAATACTTCTCAATCTCCATGAAAGGCTCCAGATACACATAGGCCACACCTGTAGGCTTTTTGTGAATGGACAACAGCAAATCCAGATCCGTCTCATAATACTTGGTGCCGCCAATCTCCCACAAGCCTTCACCGATGGGTGCAATATCGTCCAGTTCGCCATAATTATAGCAGAACTTACACTGAATATTGCATTTGTTGGTCTTACGGATGGCCGTCAACCCTGTCCCTAATAAGCAGGACTTGCAGCCTTGTGCAAACTTTTCATCATTTCCTACATAATAGGTCCGTCCCTGCAATGACTTTAATCCTTTAATCTCAGATCTTAACGCTTCAATCCGACGATCCACCGCCTCTTCGATCTGCGCAAACACAGCATATACAATCTCCTGCTGGTCCACCATCAACTCTTCATCTTCCGGTAAGGATGCAAAGAACTCAAACCAGTTCAGTGCCTCCTGTTTTGATATTTTCATGAATTTATTCCTCCACCTTGTAGAATAGTTCCAGCAAAGAATTTGTATTATCCTCTAAATAGCTGCCCAGAGTAATCGTGGCCGCATATTCTCCTATACCATAATTATACAACTGCAAAATATAATAATCCAAGCCCTGAATCTGGGCAGAAGTCCAAATGCCAGTGTGTTCTTCTCCCAAGAAGGTCACTGTAACCTTTTTCATCTCTTTTACAGTCATTCCCATCTGTTCGTAACTGGCAATCATGGTGTCGGACTGAGCCAAAACACTGTCTATGATATCTTCCTCGCTCAGTACCGCATATGCCAACCGTTCCGCCATACCCAGTTTAACGAAGTTAACATTCATAACTGTTAGATCGGTCACATTTTCTGCCTGCATATCGGTGAACTGGGTTACATTCTCCATAGCCTTACCAATATCCGTTCCTTCCAGGGCCTCAGTTACTGCACTGGGCAGTTCCTGCAGCTCTTCTGCAGTATAGAAGGACCAATTAGAATCCAACTCACAAGCCACGCCTAAGTATGTATTCGTATAAACTCCGCCCTCGATGCGTCCCAGGGACAGAACGTTATCCTCCACAGAACTTTCTTCGGCTTTGGACTCTTCCACACTGGACTCGTCTATCTTAGATTCTGTCACAGAACTTTCCTGCTTTTGTCCGATCGTGCCTCCAACACTTTCTTCTTCACTGCCGCCGCAGCCGACAAGAACCAATAATAAGGCCAGTACAATTGCTAAGAATCTTTTTTTCATGGTATTAATCCTTTCTGTTAATAAAGACTTTCCTGCTTACTATTACATCACAAATAAGCATACATGTCAATTCTTTTATCCTCTTTTCTTCCCCAACCCCATTCCAATCACCGTGCCGCAAATGCCGCCAATAATATGTGTAAGCTGGGAAATACTATCCTGATTGAGGATTCCGTCCACGATTTCACCACCGATATAGATGATGGCCACCAGAATCATGGTCAATGGAATGGTTCCTCTCTCCATTCCACCTAAAGATGCCATCATAATCATCATAAAGACAATGCCGCTGGCACCCAATAGAGCACCACTGGAGACCAGGCAATGCAGTATACCGGATACCAATGCTGTAATGGCAATGGACTCCAACAATATTTTACTGCCATATTTCTCTTCTAGCATGGGCCCCAACACCAGAATCAAAGTCATATTGGAGATACAATGGGAAAGATCTGCATGCCCCAGCACATGGGTAAACAGCCGCACATATCCCAGGATATCTGTCAAGCTGAAGCGATACACGCAAAAGAAATTGTACATCAGCCAGTTGCCGATGAAGTTATTCAGCCCCAATATCACAAAGCAAATGATCACAAACGTTAAAACCACAGGAGAATTATAGCGGATTTTTGTAAACATCTTTATGCGCTCCTTCTTACTTTATAATTCTTACCTTCGTACATCCTTCAAATGCCAGTACATTTACCTCTGCACAGGTTGGAGGCAATACCACCTCTGTCAGCTCACTTGCATCGACAAATGCGTGATACTCCACCTTTTTAAGACCTTCGTGACAAATAACCCTCTGCAGACTGGTACATTCCTGGAACGCATCTTTACGGATGGCCTGGCACATCAAGGGGATCTCCACCTCCCCCAGTGACCTGCAATATGCAAATGTTCCGATGGCAATCTCCTTAAGCCCAATGTTCAGCTTAATATCTTCCAAAGCGCTGCAGCCACGAAAAACATCCATATCCAGCTCACGGCAGTTCTTTGGAAAACGAACACTCTTCAGTGCCGTACAATTACAAAAAGCCATAAAACGAATTGTCTGGATGCAGGTCTGCTCCATCTCCACGCTTTGAAGGCTGCTGCAGTTATAAAAAGCCTTTTCCTCAATCTCTACACATTCTTTATTGATTTTAATTTCTTTCAGCTCGCTGTCTGCGAAAGCTTCTTTACCGATTCGAGTGATTCCTTTCGGCAAAATAATATAATCAGCTGTACCAGCATATTTTCTCAGCCACATTCCCCCCGGCGACAAAATATCCGGTTCCATCTCCAAATCTCTTCGATCCGGTACAATCCATCGACCCTCAGGCTCGGGGATATCTTCCTGTGAAAACTTCTCCTGCGTCAGACAAAACCTTTTCGCAGTTTCCTCTGCCACACTCTTCCATGTCCCATACAATATTTCATTACTCTCGAGGGCAACAATCATTGTTCCGGGATAATCCGAAACATCCTGTACATCCCCAATGACCTTCCAGAACTGGTCTTCTCCCACATACATTCTTAACTCACCGTTTTCAAGCAAAACGACATAACCATAGTTTTCCACTGACGGCAAAATCACTTTCTTAACGCCTTGCAGTGCTGCAATCCATTCCGGAATTTCCTGGTCCTTTTTCACAGGGCAGCTTCCCTGATAATATCGATCATAAAAATCAGCCTTGCCTAATGTGGGGTTGGCCTGCACATTTTTTACAAGAACACGAGGACTGTATGTAATCTTGGAAGTGGTGAATCGAATCATCTGACTTTCCCCCACAGCCAGTTCCTTTTCCGCTTCCGGCCCATGACCGGATATATACTCACAGCTTACTCGGTCCATTTCTATTTTAATATTCCCCGGACCATATTCCTGTACAAATGTTTCTTCTAATTCTTTGACCAATTCCCTTTCATTATTCACCACACGATCCACATATTCATAATACACTCTTCCGGTCATAAAGACTTTGCTGCACTTACGAACTTGCTGAAGGGTTTCTTCACCATATACCTCCGGAAGCACGCATTTTTCTTCCCAGGCAACTGCTTTTTCTGCACCGAATTCCAGGGCCAGGCCATCCTGATCAAACAGCAAATAATAGTTCTGATTCCCGGCGGCGTAGACCTGCTGGGGCATAAACTGATCCGGTACTGCTAGTTCCTTGATGCGTGTCTTACTAAAAGCTTTCATCACCTTGCCGCTTTGCGTCATAAAAATATCCGCTGCTGATCCTGCTGCAGCGCTTTTTACCCCCTGGGCTAGCAAATAAGGCGCACTCTGTTCCACTCTGTACAGATCGCCGTTATCCGTTAAAAACAATGCATGATTCTCTCCCGCAAATACCTTCATGTGATTTCGCACCTCCTGCTATGAATTTCTTGCGCAGTTTTGCGCTTCATACAATTTCCCGTGGGTAAAATAATTATATGATCGACACCCGCCCCCACATTTGTAACCATACGCACAGCTGCTGCACTTTCCCGTAAGCTGGCTTAAGGCAAAATGTCGATTATAACTAAAGGCGTCGGGATCGTTCCAGATTTCTTCCAGCGTCTTCTCCCTAACATTGCCCTCTGTAAAATAATCGTCATACATGGACTCACAGCCTCTGACATTGCCCACGCTGTCAATCCCAATGGAACTCAAGCCTGCTCGACACCCGGTAAAATATGCTTTACCGCTGGTATTTCCCCGCAGATGCCCCTCGCCTTCGGTAAAATAACCCATATTATCTGCAATTCCCAGCATAAATGGCGCCTGGGATAGATGACTTTCCACAAAATCAATCACCGTATTAAAATTAAAATGGTAATCCAGTCCTGTTTTGGCCGCATTCCCCATGGGTGAACAGGCCTGCAGCTGCCATGCAAAAATCCTTTTTCCCTTCAGATAATTATACATCTCTTCCAGGCAGGGTACATTTTCGCTATGTAGGGTACTGATCACAGAAACCGGTATTCTGTTTTGTATCAGAATGTCAATGGCCTTATCAGCCCGGGCAAAACTTCCCTTTTGCCTGTATTTGTCATGAATCTCTTCAGGGCCGTCCAGTGACACTGCGATGGATTCAATATGTACCTTTTTTAGCCGCTCCAGCAACTGGTCTGAAAATAAAAATCCGTTGGTGATGATGGACACCCGAACGCCCCGTTCAGTGAGCCTGCGGACAATTACATCCCAGTCCGGCCGCATAAAGACCTCTCCGCCAATCAGCGACACACGACGACCTCCCAGGTCCGCCAGTTGATCAGCCACATTCAGACATTCTTCTGTGGTTAATTCACCTTCTCTGGCCCTGCCGCCACTGGATCCGCAATATTTACAGGAAAAACAGCAGGCCAAAGTAATCTCCCAAACACAGGAACGCAGCTTATACATGCCAACGCCTCCCCTCAGCGATCCATAAACTCCGGTGGCGCATAGATCGGTGCAATGGGAATCTTGTCGTCTCTTCCGCCACCCATATATTCCGGCGGTGCATACACTTCCAGCATATGTGGGTCAGAACCCGGTTCACCCACCTCAAAGTTACTGGGATATCCCAC
>JAFUJY010000123.1 GCA_017467985.1 Bacillota bacterium | reverse complement strand
TCCTGCAGCTCCCCGCCAATCTGCTCCAGATCAGGACAGGCTTTACCCTGCACAATACTAATGGTATTGCGAAAGGCCGCCGGAGAAATCTTCCAGTCTCTAGATGCCGGGTCCACCTGACGGATCACACCGTTATAGGCCAGCTGAGAAGTCAGGTCCTCCCCCGTCTCCACATCGTACATGCGGATCTCTTCCTGGGCAAAGTCCCGATAAATCCCAATCTTACGGCCGGCATTTTCATATATCAAGGTTCCCGCATAGGAACCTCCGTCCCAGGGACGGTACTTTTCATAGTCTTCGGTATACTGACGGCGCTGTGATGGCTTGTAAAATCCATACAAAACCCCTTCAATAAACTTCATTAAAGTAGTCTTGCCGGATTCATTGGTTCCGTGGATTACATTTAATCCCGTTCCAAATGTGATCGTCCGGTCCCGATACTGACCAAACCCTTCGATTCTGGCTTCTACAAGCCTCATGTCCGTCACCTCCCACTTAACTTAATTCATTAACACTTCCACACCGGCGGCCAAAGCGGCCTCCAGGGTCTTTCGTTCTTTTTCGCTGCCTGCAGCCTGAATCTGCAGCTGCATGGCGGCAATATACTTGCCCAGCAAGTTCTCTGCGTTAGCCTCCCGCAGTTTGTCAAAATCCAGCTCCGGCTGGGTCTCATCCACCACATCCAGGAATAAAAACTCTTCCGGACTTAATAATCCCATCATCTGCTGGGTATCCAGAGATGTAAAGCTTTTACGACAGCCTTTTAATACCGCCCGGCATAAATCCCGCTGACGCATTTGGGGTGTAAAGGCCTCTCGAATCTGATCCAACACCCCCTGTAGATCATGATCTGCAGTTACATTTACCACTTGAGAAATGGCCTTTCTTTTGGCACAGATCTTTCGCTGTACGCTGCGGATTTGATAATCCTCATCTTTTTCCAGGGTAACCACCAAAAAACCGTGATCTCCCTCTTCACTATATTCCAATGGTTCCGGGCTGCCCGGGTATGCTGCCCACACATCATTTTCCCGACCCCATATGGTCATCTTATGTCGATGTCCCAGGGCACAATAATCGGCCCCAAGACTTTTTAATGCATTCATATCGATGGGATGAACCTGGCCATCCGCCTCACCATGCACCATCAATAGATGAAACGTCTTCGGACCGGCAGCAGGAATGTACTCATAAAAGCCATCCAGCCACTGTTCCCGTCCCCAGCTTTCCGCCCAAAGGGTGGTCTTCTTTTCCGGAAAGTCCAGCCGATGAAAGCCCGGCTCCACTGCATATACATTGGAGGGCCAACTTCTGACAGGGGCGTCCCAATCCGCCTCTCCCCGGCTCCAGACCACTATGACAGGAGCAATTCTTTCAAACATACGGCTGATTTTATCCCAGTCCTGCTCTCGCAGAGTTTCCTCCGCCAGATCCCCGCTGATCAGTAAAAAATCTGCCTCTTCTTGTTCTGCTGTATCGCAGATATTTTGTAATGCTGTCAGGATCTCCCGCCGGCGCACCGATCCCGCATCTGCTCGGAAACCGCCGCCGGTGGACAAATGTCCCCCATGCAGATCGGCGGTATGAATCAATTTGATCCGCATATCGGCGGCCTCCTTTCGTTATTTCACATCCATACTCAATAGTCCGGTCTTGAACACCAGACCTCTCAAAACAGGATTATACATCACAATGGCCTTCAGGCTCTTCACCGCCAGGCCCCACTTCTTGTGGCGCACACCCTTACGATACTTGGCCTCCACATCTGCCGGCGTCTTGCCCTCCAACAATGCTTCGCCCAGTTCCCGACCAGAACTCATGGCATAGCTGATGCCTTCCTCTGAACTGGAACTAATGAGGCCTGCGGCCTCGCCCGCCAGGAATACTCGACCCTTTCCCAGATTCACGCTCATGGGACCGTAAGGCCGCAGTAAAATGGCGCCCCGTTCCTTCACAGGCTCGCCCAAGTTAAATCCGGACTGATTGGCCCGCTTTTTCAGATGCTCAAAGCGTTTACGCACATCCTTACCTTCGGGAATGGCCGCGCCCAAAATCACCTGACCGTTCTTGGGAATCATCCAGGAATAGTAGTCCGTTACCTTCTGATCAAACAGAGCCACATAATAGGGAAGGTCTTCTTCCACCTCGAACCACTGCTGCAGTGAAACGTACCGCTGAATAGGGTACTTGGGCTCATCCGGCCCACTAAACTTCTCCTCCAGATGACGGCGCACCAAAGACCCGCCTCCATCTGCGCCCACAAAATATCGTGTGCGAACGGACTCGGTCTCCCCATTTTCCTTGCGAAGCTGCACATCCACATAGTCCGGATGGGGGGTAAAGCCAATAACCTTGGTGTTATCCACAATTTCCACGCCATCTTCCATGAGAGCCTCCGCCAACAGCCAACGGTCGAAAGTCTCCCGGTCAATATTTACATATTGTTTTTGATAATACCGTTCGTCATGATTGTCATAATCAATCGCCCGCACGGTAAATACCTGAGGGGACTGCAGCACCTCTTTGGGCAGCGGCATACCAAAGGACGCCAGTACCTTCTGGGCGGATGTATTCAGCATACCGCCGCAGCTTTTCTCCCGAGTGGTACCCAATGGTGCATGGACATTGCGCATCTCCACCATCAGCACACGAAATTTTTTGCCTACTGTCTTTGCCAGAATGGACCCTGCCGGACCCGCTCCTGCAATCACCAGATCGTACTGTTCCATGACCAAGACCTCCAGTTATTTCATCATACGCCAGCCTTTTAAGTATTTATTCTTCAGGACACCGCCGCTGGCCTTGCCCCATCCTAAAGGATAACCGGACACCGTCACCAGGTTCCAGCCATCCGCAAAATCTCCATTTAATGTCTCGCCCTTGAGGTAGCGCACCGCTTCGCCGGAAGCAATATCCAGTTCTGCCGTATGCTTTACCTGATTCTCCTGCAGCACCATGGCAAAGGCCTGGGAGGGCTCGAAACGATCATGACTGATCTCACCCAACAACAGACCCGGCCGCAGCACCCGCAAACCATTCAACTTGTCAGAAGGCAGCAGCATGGCATATACCTTTTCACCGGAGATTTCCACATGGGATCCTTCCGGCAAAACATCTTCTACCCGACAGGTCAGATTCTCCGCCGCCCACTTGGTCCAGGCGTTGGACTTACCGGTATTGACTGTACTTTCAGTGTACCCCTCGTGAGCTCCGTCCCTCTGGAACAAGGCCACGAAATGTCCCTCGCCCCGCAGTCTGTGGGGCCAAAAACGAGCACATTTGCTCAGTTCCGGATCGGGACGCTTCGCCCACTGGGGCTGACCATCCATGATGCCATCACACTTGGGCAGATCCACCAAATGAAATTCCGGGAACTCATCCATAAAGTCCTGCACTGTCTGCTCATCCTCTTCCGAAGAATAGGTGCAGGTGGAATACAGCAGCATACCGCCGGGCGCCACCATTTTGGCGGCGTGGGGCAAAATCTCCCGCTGCAGTTTTGCATAATATTCGGTACCGTACTGGAGCCAGTTTTTAGCAATAGTGGGATCCTTACGGAACATTCCCTCACCGCTGCAAGGGGCATCCACCAGCACCTTATCAAAAAATCCCGCAAATCGCTGGGCATGTTTGTAGGGGTTCTCAGACAGAACCACGCCGTTGCCCAAGCCAAACAGCTCCACATTTTTCAGCAAAGCCCTGGCTCTGGAGGGGCGGATATCGTTGGTCACCAGCAGACCGCTGCCTGCCAGCTTGGCACCCAGGGCCGTACTCTTACCACCGGGGGCAGCGCACACATCCAGCACCTTATCCCCCTTTTCAATGGGCAAAAAAGCCGCCGGTGCCATGGCGCTGGGCTCCTGCAGATAATACAGACCCGCTGCATAAAAAGGATGCTTGGACAGCACCGGGCTCTCCTCGCTGAGATAAATACCCGCCTCACACCAGGGCACATTTTCACCCAAGCCGGCTTGGGGCATTTTCTCCCGCAACGCTTCCGGGCTAATCTTCGCCGTATTCACACGCAGGGCCTGGGCATAGGGCTGCTCCATGGCCTGCGTGTATTTTTCGTACTCTTCTTGTCCCAACAGTTCCTTCACCTGCTGGAGAAAGGACTCGGGCAGTTTCATTTTACCTGGCCCATCTGGGCAACGGCCTTCATCATACCGATCTTACCGTGCTCCCAGGTCAGTGCACCCTGGAAATAAGCCACATAGGGCTCCCGCATGGGCGCATCAGCGGACAACTCAATGGTTGCACCTGAAATAAAGTTACCTGCTGCCATAATGACCGGACTGTCATAACCGGGCATATCCCAAGCCACCGGTGTTACATAAGAATCCACCGGAGATGCGGCCTGAATACCCTGACAGAACTTCTCCAGAGGCTCAGGAGCACCGAAGGTAACGGTCTGCACGATGTCGTGGCGCACTTCTTCCGCTTCCGGATAGACCTCATAACCCAGATCCTTAAACAGTTTTGCCGCAAATACTGCCGTCTTGACCGCAGCTGCAACCACTGTAGGAGACTGGAACAAGCCCTGATACAAAGAACGGTTAACGCCCAGAGTGGGGCCCTGCTCCTTACCAAGACCCGGAGCGGTCATGCGTACAGCACAACGCTCAATCAGGTCTCTACGGCCCACAATATAACCACCGATAGGCGCCAGACCACCGCCCAGATTCTTAATCAAAGAACCTACACACAGGTCCGCCCCCACATTGGTGGGCTCAATTACTTCAGTAAACTCGCCATAGCAGTTGTCCACCATGCAAATGATGTCAGGACGCACTGCCTTAACAGTCTTAATAATGCTGCCAATTTCCTCAACGGACAAAGTGTGACGCACCAGGTAGCCCTTGGATCGCTGAATGCCCACCAGCTTGGTCTCCGGACGGATAGCCGCCACAATGCCCTCCAGGTCAGGAGTGCCATCAGCCTTTAAGTCTGCCTGGGTATAAGTTACACCATGCTCCGCAAGACTGCCCATCTCCGGACGAATACCAATAACACCCTGCAAAGTATCGTAGGGCTCGCCGGTAGCATACATCAGGCCATCGCCATGACGCAAGCATCCAAACAATGCGGTGGACAGCGCATGGGTTCCGCAAATCAGCTGGGGACGCACGATGGCATCCTCCGTGCCAAAAATATCAGCGTACACCGCCTCCAGTGTGTCGCGGCCCAAATCATTATAGCCGTAACCGGTGGTTGTCTCGAAATGGTTCTCGCTAACGCGGTGCTTCTGGAATGCCGCCAAAACCTTGGCCAGGTTGGCTTCAGCAATGGCATCGATCCGCTCAAACTGTTCCTTTAACGCTAACTCTCTTGTATGACAAAAATCATAGACGGCTGCGGGAATTCCCAGAGCCGTCAAAATTTCCTGCTGTATCATGAGCTTTACTGCTCCTCCTTAATCGGGTTGGTAAAAATTACCGGACGAACGGGCGCAATGGTAGAAATAGCATGCTTATAGATCATCTGCTGCTTACCATCAGAATCCATCATCAGCACAAAGCTGTCATACCCCTTCACGCAACCTTTAATCTGGTAACCATTCGTTAAAAAGACTGTGACTTCTGTTCTCTCTTTACGAAGTGTGTTCAGAAACATGTCCTGCAAATTCAGCTGTTTCGTCATAGTTTTGAATCCTCCTCAAAGCAAAAATAAATAATAAAGATAAGAGTGGTTTGCATGACAAACCACTCTTATTATACTGTATTCCGTCAGGAAATACAAGGATTTTTTATGATAAATTAATGCATGGTTATGGTTATAAAGTAGCCTTGGTAACCACTGCTGTGCGGGTACTGCCTAAAAAACAAGACAGCTGTGGTTATGGAAGGGTATATAGCCACCAGCCGTAACCACAAGTGGTACGTTATTATGTAAAAAAGTGCAGTTAGTGGTTACAAGGTTGCTTGGGTAACCACCAGCACATTGGTGCTACGTAAAAAATAAGACAGCTGTGGTTACGGGAGTGTGTGTGGCCACTAACCGTAACCACAAGTAGTACGTTATTATATAAAAAAGTACGGTTAGTGGTTACGGGAGGGGTATATGAGCCGCCGTAGTACCCACACTACCCAACTGTTTAAACTAAAAAAGCCACCATAATGGTGGTTGGTGACGGACCTTGCAGCAGAAAAAGCAGAATTTTGGGTTGTCGCGTTTTTTTAAGTTTTGTTAATAGCCAGGATAGTAGGTCTTTAGCACCTTGGCTGCGCTGACTATGCCGGCGCTCACCATGGACCACAGGATCTCGGGCACCTTTATACAAGTAAAGCCGGGGCTGGGTCCGGGGCGGTCGTAGGTAACCATCACTTT
>JAFUJY010000122.1 GCA_017467985.1 Bacillota bacterium | reverse complement strand
TATTCCTGCGGGTATTGATATGGGCCAGAGAGTTCGCATGAGTGGCAAGGGCGAGCCGGGAACCCAGGGTGGTCCCAATGGTGATTTGTACATCACCTTCTCCATCCGACCGGACCGCAATTTCTCAAGACAGGGCTATGATGTGCTGAGCAGCGTGAATATTTCCTTTGCTCAAGCCACATTGGGTGCTGAAATTGAGATTCCCACCATTGATGGTAAGGTGAAATATGATATTCCTGCCGGAACCCAGAGTGGTACCCGTTTCCGCCTGAGAGGCAAGGGTATTCCTTATCTGCGCAGTTCCAGTCAGCGAGGCGATCATTATGTCACGGTCATTGTGGAGATCCCCACCAAGCTGAATGACAAGCAGAAAGAAGCGCTGCGCAAGTTTGCTGAAGAGATGGGCGAAATCGAGTCTGAATCCGATGAAAAGGGCAAGGGCAAAGGTTTCTGGAATAAGAAGAAATAAGGAGAATATCCCATGAATTGGTATCGAGTAACCATTCACACAGTGACAGACGCTGTGGAAGCATTGAGCTATAGTCTGGAAGAAGAACTGGGCGCTAAGGGCGTAGAGATTTCTGACCCCAAGGATATTTTGTGGCAGAAGAAGAATCCTCTGGACTGGGATTATATTGACGAAGAATTGCTGAAGAACTTAAACCGGGACGAGGTTCTGGTGAGCACTTATTTCTCTGAGGCACAGATGTCTGATCCTGCGGCTATGGAAGAACTGCAGATGAATATTCGTCAAATTCTGCAAAGAATCGGTGAGTTTCTGCCCACCGGCAGCGGTGTGATTGATACTGCCCTGATGGCAGAAGAGGATTGGGCCAACAACTGGAAGAAGTACTATCAGCCCTTCCATATTGGTAAGATCTTCGTTATCCCCAGTTGGTTGGAGGCAGAGCCGGAAGAGGGCGATATGGTGATCCATATGGATCCGGGTATGGCCTTCGGTAGTGGTACCCATGAGACCACCAGTATGTGTGTGGCCATGCTGGAAGAGGTGCTTAAGGGTGGCGAGACTGTATTCGATATCGGAACCGGCAGCGGTATTCTGGGCATTGCGGCAGCAAAACTGGGCGCAGGCCGCGTATACTGCACCGATCTGGATGCGAATGCGGTGCAGGTGGCAGCGGAGAATGTGCAGGCAAATGGTGTAGCTGATAAGGCTAGTGTACATCATGGCGACCTAATGCAGATTCCTGCACTGGCCGGCGTACATCCCCAGGTGGTGGTTGCCAACATCATCGCAGACGTAATCATCGGTTTTTGTCCTGATGTTTATCAGGTACTGGAGAAGGGCGGTCAGTTTATTTCTTCCGGTATTATTCGGGAGCGTCGCTCTGATGTGGAAGCGGCCTTGACCGCCGCAGGCTTCAAGGTGCTGCGCGTGGATGAAAAGGGCAGCTGGGCCGCAATTTTGAGTGTAAAAGAATAACATGGCAAGATTTTTTATTCAAAAGGAGGATATCCGGGGCGAATTCCTGCGTGTTCAGGAGGACGCCCACCATATCCTCCATGTTTTGCGTCTGGGGATCGGTGATTCTTTGACGCTTTGTGACGGAGAAGGGACGGATTACCACTGTGTAATCGATCATATTGAGGGTGAAGAATTGTATTGTCGTGTACAATCACAGCAAAGGGCGGATACTGAGCCTGAGGTGGAAATCACCCTGTTCCAGGGCATTCCCAAGAGCGACAAAATGGAATGGATCATTGAAAAGGGCGTAGAAACCGGGATATGTCGGTTTGTGCCGGTGGATATGGTCCGCTGCGTATCCAAATTAGAAGGAAAAAAAGTGACCTCTAAGGTGGATCGCTGGAATAAGATCAGCCGTGCGGCTGCCAAGCAGTGTCAGCGGGGACGGATCCCCCAGGTAGAGATGCCCCGGACATTAGGCCAATGCATCCAATCCTTTGGGGAATATGACCTGGTACTGATCTGTTATGAAGAGCAGCGGCAGAACTCCTTGAAAAAGATTTTGCAGGAGCATAGAACTGCCCGTAAAGTGGCTGTGATTATCGGCCCGGAGGGTGGATTGGAAGCTGCAGAAGTGGAGCGCTGTGTCAGTTCCGGTGCCGTCATTGCAGGCCTGGGTCCCAGAATCCTGCGAACGGAAACGGCAGGCCTGGTAACCGGTGCACTGGTGTTGTATGAACTGAACCAAATGTGAGGTGCGATATGCAGGAAATTTACTTAGATAATGGTGCCACCACCAGACCTTCAGATGGTGTTATTGCCAAGATGACAGAAGCCATGGCACAAGCCTACGGCAACCCTTCATCCCTGCATCGTAAGGGGCAGCAGGCGGAGAAATATGTGGAGGAAGCCAGGAAAATCATTGCCCAGTATTTGGGTGTGGATCCCACCACATTGTATTTTACCTCCGGCGGAACGGAGTGCAGCAATACTGCCATTTTAGGGGCGGCGCAGCGTAATCTTCGCCGAGGCAAGCATATTTTGACTGTGCGGGGAGAGCATCCTGCCACCAGCGAGCCCTTGAAACTGTTGGCTTCTCAGGGGTACGAAGTGGAATATGTGGAGAATGACGAGCAGGGCAAGGTTTGTCTGGAGAGCTTAAAAGAAAAGCTGCGTCCGGATACGATTCTTGTGACTTGTCTGCATGTAAATAATGAAACCGGCGTGATTCAGCCTATTGAGGCCATGGGCAAGATAATTAAAGAAGGAAACCCGGAAACCTTGTTCCATGTGGATGCGGTGCAGAGTTTTGCAAAATTGCCGGTGAAACCGGTGGAATGGAAGGTAGACTTCTTAAGTTCCAGTGCCCATAAGTTCCACGGACCCAAGGGGATTGGCTGCTTATATATTCGTCGTGGTCTGACGGTTCAGCCCTTTATCCGGGGCGGCGGTCAGGAGAAGAAGATGCGCTCCGGTACCGAGAATGTACCCGGCATCGCCGGTATGGGTCAAGCAGTGAAGGAAGCGATGGAGGATCTGCAGGGGCACACCCAACAGGTACAACATCTGAAGATGCACCTGTATCAGCAGATTATAAACAAAATTCCGGATGTGAAGGTGAATGGCCCAACACCGGAGGATGGTGCCGCCCATGTACTGAATCTGCAATTTTTGAATGTTCGTTCCGAAGTCCTCTTGCATAGTTTGGAGGATTATGGTATATTTATTTCTTCGGGGTCTGCTTGTGCCTCCAATAAACCGGAGGAGAAGAGTCCGGCCTTGTCTGCCATCGGCCTGAATCGGAATGAAATGGATCAGTCCGTGCGTTTCAGCTTTTCCAGATACAATACAATGGAAGAGATGGACCAGACAGCGGAGGCTCTTGCTAAGGTTGTACCCATGCTGCGGCGATATGTGCGCAGGAATAGATAAGGAGTGACTACGTATGCATAACGGTTTGTTAGTGAAGTACGGCGAGATTGCCATTAAGGGTAACAATCGACATCAGTTTGAGAATTTGCTCATTCGTAATATTAAAGAAAAGCTGGCTAAGGTTGGTACCTATAAAGTAAGCAAGGAGCAGGGAAGAATTTTTATCGAGCCGGAAAATGGTTCTTCTATTGATGATATTATTGCGCCTTTGCAGAAGGTCTTTGGTATCATTGGTCTGTGTCCTGCCAGTGTATTTACTGATGACTCCATGGAGTCCATTTGTGAGCAGACCATCGCCCATCTGAAGGAAGACTATGGTGAGAATCCGGCACCGGTCACCTTTAAGGTGGAGGCGCGCCGTGCCAATAAAAAGTATCCTCTGAACAGTCTGCAGATTGCAGCGGAAGTGGGTAGTAAGATTCTGGAGGCGTTCCCCAACTGGTCTGTGGATGTACATCATCCCCAGGTGACCGTTTGGACTGAGCTGCGTAACCGTGTGTATGTATTTTCAAAAGTAATCCCCGGTTTGGGCGGTATGCCGGTGTCCAGTCACAATAAGGCAGCCCTGTTGCTCTCCGGCGGGATTGACAGCCCTGTTGCCGGCTGGATGATTGCTAAGCGAGGGGTGGAACTGTGCGCCATTTATTTCCATGCCCATCCGTACACCACCGACCGTGCTAAGGACAAAGTGGTAGAACTGGCCAGAAGAGTCAGTGAATATTCCGGTCGAATTAACCTGTATGTGGTGCCTTTCACCGATATTCAGCTGGATATTTATGATCGCTGTCCCCAGGATCAGCTGACCATTATTATGCGTCGTATTATGATGCGCATTTCCGAGAAGATCGCCGAAAAAGAAGGAGCGATGGCTCTGATTACCGGTGAGAATCTGGGACAGGTGGCCAGCCAGACGCTGCAGAGTATGTACTGCACCAACGAAGTGTGCACCATGCCCGTATATCGTCCTTTGATCGGTTTTGATAAGCAGGAGATAGTGGAGATTGCTCAGAAGATCGATACCTTCGAGACTTCCATCCTGCCCTATGAAGATTGCTGCACCATTTTTGTGGCAAAGCATCCTGAGACCAAGCCAAAGCTTGAGAGTATCAAGAAGAGCGAAACCCATTTGACCGATATTGAAGCAGCCATAGAGAAGGCTGTCAATGACAGTGAAATTATTAAATTGCGTTTAGGAGAAGTGTTAGAATGATTACAGTAACCGATGTGAGTCTGCAGTATGGCGGACAAAAGCTGTTTTCCGATGTAAACTTAAAGTTTACCGATGGCAATTGCTACGGTATTATCGGAGCCAACGGCGCCGGCAAATCCACATTTTTGAAGATTCTCTCCGGAGAAATTGACTATGCTTCCGGTGATGTATCCATTACACCGGGACAGCGTATGTCCATCTTAAAGCAGGATCACTTTGCATTTAACCAGTTCACCGTACTGGATACCATTATTCAGGGAAACCCTCGCCTGTATGAAATTATGCAGGAGAAGGATGCGCTGTATGCCAAGGTGGACTTCACCGAAGAAGACGGTATTCGGGCTTCTGAACTGGAGGGTGAATTTGCCGAGCTGAATGGCTGGGAAGCCGAAATGGAAGCAAGTAAGCTCCTGCAGGGTCTGGGTATTGATCTGGACAAGCTGTATGTAACCGTAGAGACGCTGAGCGACCGGGAAAAGGTAAAGGTTTTGCTGGCTCAGGCCTTGTTCGGTAACCCCAACATCATCCTGTTGGACGAGCCCACCAACCATTTGGATGTTACATCCGTGCATTGGCTGGAGGACTTCCTGATGGATTATGAAGGTACGGTAATTGTAGTATCCCATGACCGTCATTTCCTGAATAATGTTTGTACCCACATTGTGGATATCGACTTTAGCAAGATCCGTATGTATACGGGTAACTATGATTTCTGGTATGAGTCCAGCCAGTTGATTCAGCGCATGATTCGTGACCAGAGCCGCAAGGCGGAAGAAAAGATCAAAGAACTGCAGAGCTTTATTCAGCGGTTCTCTGCCAATAAGTCCAAGTCCCGCCAGGCGACTTCCCGTAAGAAGCTGATTGAAAAGCTGACGGTTGAGGAACTTCCCGCATCCTCCCGTCGTTATCCCTTTGTTGGTTTTACCATGGACCGGGAAGTGGGGAAGGAAGTTCTGACCGTTGAGAATCTATCCAAGACCATTGACGGTGTAAAGGTGCTGAATAATGTGTCTTTCCGTATTGAACGAACGGATAAAGTGGCCTTTATCGGAGAAAATGAAAACAGTGCCACCACACTGTTTAAGATTCTGATGGGAGAGATGGAACCGGATGAAGGTACCTTTAAGTGGGGCAACACCACAACCCAGTCCTATTTCCCCAAGGACAACACCGAATATTTTGATGGCTGTGATGAAGATTTAATCCGTTGGCTGCAGAAGTATTCCCAGGGAGATATCACCGAGACCTATCTGCGTGGTTTCCTGGGACGCATGCTGTTCTCCGGTGAAGAAGTATACAAGAATGTACAGGTTCTCTCCGGTGGCGAGAAAGTTCGCTGTATGCTGGCACGGATGATGCTGTACGGATCCAACGTACTGCTGCTGGATCAGCCCACCAACCATCTGGATCTGGAAGCGATCACCGCAGTGAACAACGGTTTGACCGAGTTCAAGGGTGTTGTGCTTTTGACCACCCATGACCATCAGATGATGGAAACCATTGCCAATCGTATCATTGAGTTCACTCCTGAGGGTCTGGTGGACAAGCAGATGAACTACGAAGATTATCTGGCATATAAAAATTTGATTTAAGCCCTTTTCAAATGCCCATATTTGTGGTATAGTTATGGGTATTCCACAATGGAAAATTTTATGAAGAAGGAGGAGCAAGTCGTGGAAGAGAATGTTAAGAGCCCGGTACTGCCCGAGGCGGAGAATTTTATCGAACGAGAGATTAATAAAGATTTGACGGAGGGCGTGTATAACCAGGTTGTCACACGATTTCCTCCCGAGCCGAACGGATACATGCACATCGGTCACATTAAGGCCATTTGTATCGACTTCGGCACGGCAGCCAAGTATGGTGGTAAATGTAATCTGCGTTTTGATGATACCAACCCCGCTAAGGAAGATACCGAGTATGTAGATTCTATTATGGAAGACATCCGTTGGATGGGCTTCGAGTGGGATCATCTGTTTTACGCATCCGAATATTATGACAAGCTGTATGAATTTGCTGAGTTGTTGATTCAGAAGGGTCTGGCTTATGTGGATGACCTGACACCGGAGGAAATGAAGGCGTACCGCGGTACCCTGACCGAGCCCGGTAAGGAGAGTCCCTGGAGAAACCGCAGTGTGGAGGAGAATCTGGATCTGTTCCGACGCATGAAGGGCGGAGAGTTCCCGGAAGGGTCCCATATTCTGCGTGCCAAGATCGACATGGCATCTCCCAACATCAACATGCGCGACCCCGCCATGTATCGTATCAACTATGCTCATCATCACAAGACCGGTGACAAGTGGTGCATTTATCCTATGTATGATTTTGCCCACCCGCTGTCTGACGCACTGGAAGGTATTACCCACTCCCTGTGTAGTTTTGAATTTGAGGATCACCGTCCGCTGTATAACTGGTTTGTGGAGAAGGTGGGAATATTCCCCAACCCGCCCCGGCAGATTGAGTTTGCTCGTATGGAGATCACCAATATCGTTACCAGTAAGCGTAAGCTGCGTGCACTGGTAGAGGGCAATGTGGTGAATGGTTGGGATGATCCTCGTATGCCCACTCTGGCAGGTCTGCGTAAGCGTGGTTATACCCCGGATTCCATCAAGACCTTTATCACCAGTACCGGCGTGGCCAAGTCCCGTGGTTCTGTGATCGACTAGTCTTATCTGGAGCACTGTGTTCGTGAGGACCTGAAACTGAAGAGTAAGCGTATCATGGGCGTTGTTCACCCCCTGAAGGTGGTTATTACCAACTACCCTGAAGGTCAGGTGGAATACTTCAAGATTGACAACAATCAGGAGAATCCTGAGCTGGGCAGCCGCAGCGTACCCTTTGAGAGAGAACTGTACATCGAGCAGGAGGACTTTATGGAGAATCCTGTGGGTAAGTTCTTCCGTTTGGCGCCGGGTAAGGAAGTTCGCTTTATGGGCGCATATTTTGTCACCTGTCAGGATGTGGTAAAGGACGAAAACGGCAATATCGTGGAAATCCACTGCACCTATGACCCCGAGACCAAGGGCGGCAATTGTACCACTCGTAAGGTAAAGGGTACCATTCACTGGGTTGCAGCATCCACCGCTGTCAAGGCTAAGGTTCGCCTGTATGACCATCTGTTTGTTTATAATGAAGAAACTAAGGATTATGATATTAATCCTGATTCTCTGGAAGTGGTGGAGGAGGCCTATATTGAGCCGTCCATCAAGGAGGCCGAGCAGGGTGAACATTTCCAGTTTGTCAGAAATGGTTATTTCATTATTGATCCTAAGGAGTCTACAGAAGATCACCTGATTATCAACCGCACTGTAGCCCTGAAGAGTTCCTTTAAGCCCATCGCACAGTAAGTTTTTTTGATGACCGGAAAAAATCCGGTCATTTTTTTTGAAAAAATTTTAAAAAAGGTGTTGACTTTTCTGGAGAAGTATGATATTATATCATTCGTTGGCGCGAGTTA
>JAFUJY010000121.1 GCA_017467985.1 Bacillota bacterium | reverse complement strand
GTCATCATACATCATCATCTTTTCCTGGGGAACACCGATGCAATAAGCGCAAGAGTTCTTGTGGTTGATAACCACATCATTGTACAACTCAGGGGTATAAAGGGGTGTATGGAAGAAGAAGAGCATGGGCAGGCCCTTTTTTGCCTCTTCCTTTAAGCTTTCCAGCTGATCTGCGGAAAAATCATAATAACTATTATCGATAGCAATGAGATTTACACCGTTATAGACACGGGAGGCAAAACGCAGGTTATACTTTGGGAATGCAGCCTGAACTTTATCAAAACTCAGGGCGCGGTATTTGTCATCCTCGAAGGCCTCGCCCAGATACTGACTGAATTCATGATTCCCCACAGCCATAAAATAATCCTTGGGCCAAGTGAGAATTTCCTTAGCCATGTCGCAGTGCTTCTCGGAAACAAAGTCAAACAGATCACCGGTATGGACTAATAGCATATGGTGGTCGTTGGCATACTGAACACTGTAACGAAAATATTCTAACGTACAGCCGGGGTCCTCACCCTCAAAGGCTGCGGCACGCTTACGAGCCAGTTCCTGCTTGCGGGTATTGTCCCGTTCATCTGCCCGGGCAATATGTGTGTCGGTGATGTGCAGGATCTTGAAGGGCTTATCTGCATCTACATACAGAGAGTTTTTTGTTAACTCAAAAGATCTCATAATTATATACCTTTACTTTTTCAGTTCCATAATCGCATTGTAAAGACGTTCCAGAGCTTCTTCCAATACCCAGCTGGGACAAGCCAGGTTCAGACGCTGGAAGCAGCGGCCATCTTCACCAAAGCCTAGACCATTGCCGCTGAAGAAATAGGCCTTGTTGGTCAGGAAGTTCTGCAGCTCGTCAGAATCCATACCCAGACCGCGGAAGTCCAGCCACTGCAGATAAGTACCCTGCAGTTCATGAACCTTAATCATAGGCAGCTTTTCAGCAAAGAAATCCTCAGAAATCTTCTTGTTCTCAGCCAGGTGTACCAGCAGAGCCTCCAGCCATTCTTCACAGCGATCATAGGCCAGCTCACAGGCCTTATAACCCAGGAAATTCAGGGAGAAATAGCCGCCGGCACTCTGAATCTTGGCGCGGTATTCCGGATTGGGAATAAAGATATTGGAAGTTTGGAAGCCGGCCAGGTTGAAGGTCTTACTGGGAGCAGTACAGATTACGCAGTTCATCAGATACTTTTCTTCAAAGGTACCCATGGAAACATGCTTGTAACCGGGCAGAATCAGGTCACTGTGGATTTCATCACACAGGATAAATACGTTGTTGCGCAGACAAATGTCAGCGATCTTCAGTAATTCCTCACGGGTCCAGATGCGGCCAATGGGGTTGTGGGGGCTGCTCATGATGTACAGCTTTACTTCGGGGCGGGCAGTCTTTTCTTCAAAATCTTCCCAGTCAAAGTCATAAGCATTATCCTTTAAGATCATGTGGTTTTCCACCAGAGTACGGGTATTCTTAGCCAGAGCAGCGGAGAAGAAGGGGCCGTAAACGGGGGAAGTAACCAGGACGCTGTCCCCAGGCTGGGTGAAAGCTTCTACCATTTTGTACAGAGCAGGAACCACGCCGGGGGTCAGAACAAACCACTCCTTGGGAGGAGTGAAACCGTGGCGGCGCTGCATCCAGTTCTGAACGGATTTGTAATAGCTCTCGGTGGGACTGGTATAACCCCAAATAGAAGTCTCCAGGTATTCCTTCAGGCCTTCTAACAGTTCAGGAGGATTCTTCAGCTCCATGTCAGCAACGGACAACGGAACGGTACCGGCAGGAACATTGGGGTTCGCACGATACATACCTTCCCATTTTTCCGCACCCATACCGGTACGGTTTACTAATGTGGTAAAATCGTATGTCATAATAAAAATCTCCTTTGTGGATTGGGCATTGGCCCAAATTATTGTCGAGCTTTTACTGTATTATAATATAGGAAGAAACCAAAGTCAAGATTGGTAAGATGAATCTTGATTTTTATAAAACAATAGAGTATACTTGAGAAAAAGCTTTTATCAATCAGGAGGTAAAAGATCATGATTAATTATGCTCATCGGGGTGCCAGTGAATATGCACCGGAAAATACACTTTCATCCTTTTATTTGGGGCTGCTGCAGGGGGCCAATGGTATTGAAACGGATGTTTCCATCACCAAGGATGGGGAGTTGATATTGTTTCATGACGATACTTTGGACCGGGTGACGGATCACAAAGGTAAGGTGTGTGATTATACCCTGGAGGAATTAAAAAATGTAAAGGTGTTTGGCAACAGTGTTAGCGGATTTTACGATAGAATTGTAACATTGCGGGAGTTCTTGGAGAAGTTTTCCTGTTATAAGATTCATTTTGCCATTGAATTAAAGGATGCAGGGGTGGAGTCCGGTACGCTGGCGCTGCTGAAGGAATTTGGAGTGATGGATCGGGCCACCATTACCAGTTTCCATTTTGAGTATTTGGCCAATGTGAAAAAGCTGGATCCTGCTGCCCGTATTGGTTGGCTGCAGGTATATGCCCATGAGGAGGAGCGGCAGAAGCTGATGAGCATCGGCGGTGAAGAGATGGCGCCCAAGGCAGTGGATCTGACGGAAGAAGATGTGGCCGCCTGTCGGGCAGCCGGTCTTGGGGTACGAGCCTGGGGCCTGTCCAGCCAGGAATTGATGAAGAAAATGTGTGACCTGCAGGTGGATGGCATGACGGTGAACTTCCCGGATCGCTTGACCGCCTATTTAAGTAAAGAGAATATCTAAAGGAGGAAGTACCATGGATCGTAAAATTCTTGAAAGTTTACAGAATCAGCCCTCTAAGAAGCATATTCTGCCTTTCTTTTGGCAGCATGGAGAGTCCCATGAGGTATTAAGACAAGAGATTGAGGCCATGCAGCGCTGCGGTCTTGGGGAGTTTTGTGTGGAAAGCCGTACCCATGAGGAGTTTGGCCATGAGCAGTGGTGGGAAGACGTTGGGTTTATTCTGGAAGAGGCCAAGGCTCGAGGTATGCGGGTGTGGCTGCTGGATGACAAGCGTTTCCCCACGGGGTATGCCAATAATTATTTGGCGGATCACCCGGAACTGCGTATGACCGTGGTACGGCCGGTATATTATGATTTTGTGGGTCCCCAGGCAGACATGGCCATGCTGCTGCCTGAGATGGATGAAGATGAGAGTCTGATTTCCGTTGTGGCCTATCGCCGGAAGAATAACGAGAATGTGGTATATGGTGAAGGGATTGATCTGCTGGATCAGGTGGAAAATGGTCTGGTTTGGTGGGATATTCCGGAGGGCGCTTGGCGGGTCTATTATGTAATCCGCAGCCATCGCAGTTATTCACCTTCTAAAGCCAATTATATTGATATGCTGGTACCTGAATCTTGTCAGGCCATGATTGATGCAGTATATCAGCCCCATTATGATCATTTTAGCCAGTATTTTGGCAATACCTTTGTGGGATTTTTCTCGGACGAACCCTCCTTTGCCAACGATGGACAGGATTATAACAGCCGTCTGGGTAAGGAAGATATGTTGGTTCCCTGGCGGGATGACCTGCCGGAGATGATTGCCCAGCGGTGCGGCCGCAGCGAGGAAGAGATTCGTTGTCTCTTGCCTGCATTGTGGCATGAGATTGATGGTAAGACCCCGGTGCTGCGGGAGAACTATATGGAAGTGCTTACACTGCTGTACAGGGACAATTTCTCTTATTTACTGGGAGATTGGTGTCGGGAGCATGGTGTGCTGTACATTGGACACATTATTGAGGATATGAATACCCATCAGCGACTGGGTTATGGTGCGGGACACTTCTTCCGGGCACTGGATGGTCAGGATATGGCCGGCTGCGACATTGTGCTGCAGCAGATTATTCCGGGGCATTTGGATCTGGATCACACTGCACCGGTGAGCGGAAATCGCACTGATCCAGAGTTCTTCAATTACATGCTGGCGAAGCTGGCATCTTCCCATTCTCACATTCATCCTCAGATGAAGAATCGGGCCATGTGCGAGGTATATGGTGCCTTTGGCTGGGCCGAGGGTGTGCCCATGATGAAGTATATTACCGATCACATGCTGGTGAATGGTATTAATTATTTTGTTCCCCATGCATTTACGCCCAAGTATCCGGATCCGGATTGTCCTCCCCATTTTTATGCCAAGGGCAACAATACCCAGTTTGAAATGTTTGGAGAATTGATGGGATATATGGCCCGCATGGCCCATGTATTGACGGATGGTGTGCATCAGGCGGATGTGGCAGTGTATTATAATGCGGAGGCAGAATGGGCCGGTGGCGAGTATATGCTGCAGCAAAAGGTATGTAAGTTTTTAACCCGTCGTCAGCTGGATTTTGACTTGATTCCCCAGGACGTATTGGTAAATGCCACGGCTGAAGACCATTGTTTAAGAGTCAATGAGGAAAAATATAGAGCATTGATTGTGCCCGGCAGTACCTATTTGCCGGATGCAGTGATTGATGCCATGGACCGGTTGTCAAAAGCCGGTGTATCCGTACTTTTCCTTGATAAAATGCCGGGGATGAGTTCGGATCTGCGTCCCCTGAATGGCAGACTGGCAAAATGTACGGTGACTGTATTTGGAGAAGTGGAAGATGATATAAGAAAGAACATTTGGGTTATGGGCCAGGAGCCGGCGCTGCGTTTTTATTACATTAAGCGGGATGGCCGGGATGTGATCATGTTCTGGAACGAGGATATCTTCCGCACAATTGATACTTGGGTAAGAATCCCCCAGGGACAGGCGTTGATTTATGATGCATGGCGCAACCAGTTGTATAAGCCGGAGCAGGATGAAAACAAGCTGCATTTGAAGTTGTCTGCCAGCCAGGCTGTAGTGGTGTATATCGGTGAGTACGATGGTGAGGTCCGTCCCTATGACTATGGTGAATATGATCTGCAAAATGTGGATCTTCAGTGGAAGGTGTCCCTGCGCAGTGCAGCCCAGCAGGATTGGATGGAATGCCCGGATATGGGTCTTGGGAATCTGGCCAGAAAGCTGCCGGATTATGCAGGAACCATTCGTTATGAAAGTGTGCTGAAGGTGGCAGATCCCCAGAGCGTTCATGTGCTGGATCTGGGTCGTGTAGGTGAGATTGCCCAGTTGTGGATTAATGACCAGTATTGTGGGGCATGCGTAGGAGCACCCTATCGCTTTGAAGTCGAAGGCTGCCTGTATAAGGGAGAAAACCAGGTCCGCATTGAGGTGCTGAATAATCTAGGATACCATTATCGAGATCAATTCTCGAATTATCTGCCTTTGCCCCCCAGTGGAATTGTGGGGCCGGTAAGAATCGGGTGAGAACCCGACTGCATGCAGTCGTTTCCAGAAAGAAAGAGTATATGTTTGATATCAAAGAAGAACTAAAAAAACTCCCCCATCAGCCCGGTGTGTACATCATGAAGGAGGACGACACGATTTTGTATGTGGGAAAGGCCATTAATCTGCATAATCGTGTGCGCCAGTATTTTCAGAGCAGCCGGGGCAAGACCCCGAAGATTCTGAAGATGGTCAGCCGGGTGAAGGAGTTTGAGTATATTGTGACCAGCACCGAGACAGAAGCTTTGGTGCTGGAGAACAATCTGATTAAGCTGCATCGTCCTCCCTATAACACCATGCTGAAGGACGACAAACAGTATCCCTATATTAAAGCCACCATCCAAGAGGAGTTTCCTAGAATTTTCAGTACCCGAAAGGTGCGCAGGGACGGAGCCAAGTACTTTGGTCCCTATACCAACGCAGGAGCAGTGCGGGAGACTTTGGAATTGATGAGTCAGATTTTCTGCCTGCGGACCTGTCATCGGAATCTCCCTAAGGATATAGGCAAGGAGCGTCCCTGTCTCAATTATCATATCCATCGTTGTGTAGGCCCCTGTACCGGTCAGATTTCAAAAGAAGAATATAATCAGACGGTGAAGGTAGCGCTGGATTTTCTGGAAGGAAAGCACAAGGATGTGGTGAAAAATCTGGAAAAGCAGATGATGGATGCTGCCGAGGTGATGGACTTTGAGCGGGCAGCCGTTTTAAGAGATCAGATTCGTAACATCCAGGCCCTGCAGGATCGGCAGATCATCGAAAATGCGGATTCCCAGGAGGATCGGGATGTAATTGCCTATGCTTCAGCGGAGACGCAGACGTTGGTACAGGCCTTTTTCATTCGTAATGGTAAGCTGATCGGCCGGGAGCATTTTTTCCTGGATGGTGGCTACGAAGAAAATGGCGGAGAAATTATTCGGGCATTTATTGGTCAGTTTTATTCCGGAACCCCCTATATTCCGAAGGAATTGCTGGTAGTGGCAGAGCCGGAAGACCGGGAAGCCCTGGAGAAGTGGCTGAGCGAAAAGTCCGGACATCGGGTGCATATTAAGGTTCCCCAGCGAGGCGAAAAATATAGCCTGCTGGAGTTGGCCCGCAAGAATGCCCAGCTGACCCTGAATCAGTTCGGAACCCGTATGAAGCAGGAAGAAAAGCGAACCCAGGGAGCCATGGAGGAACTGGCAGAGTTGCTGGGAATCATGGACGAGGAAATGCCCCCTACCCGTATTGAAGCCTACGATATTTCCAATACTTACGGATTTTTGTCCGTAGGTTCTATGGTGGTGTTTGAAAATGGCCGTCCGCTGAAAAATGATTATCGTAAGTTCCGGATCAAAACCGTATATGGTGCCAATGACTATGCCAGTTTGCAGGAAGTACTGCGCCGGCGTTTTGAACATGCTTTCACGGAGTTGAAGGAACGCCAGGAGGAAGGCAAAGACATTTCTTTAGGTAAGTTTACCCATCTGCCGGATTTGATTTTGATGGATGGTGGTAAAGGTCAGGTGCATATTGCGGAAGAAGTGCTGCGGGAATTTGACCTGGAGATCCCCGTGGCTGGCATGGTGAAGGATGATCGCCATCGTACCCGTGGATTATATTTTCAGGAGCGGGAAGTGGATTTGTCCGGTCATGACGAGGTGTTTCATCTGGTGACCCGGATTCAGGACGAGGCCCACCGTTTTGCCATCACATATCATAAAAAGCTGCGTTCCGATGAACAGCTCCAGTCCGTTTTGGAACAGATCCCCGGTATTGGTCCTGCCAGACGCAAAGCGCTGATTGCAGCCTTTGGTTCGGTGGATGCCATTAAGGATAAAGAAGAAGCAGAGCTGGCAGAGGTGGAGGGGATGAATGCTCCCAGCGCCCGAGCTGTTTATGAATTTTTTCACCAGAATGGGTCCAACTCTTGATTTTTAGGCAAAAATAGTGTATATTGACTCTGTAGCGGTTTTGCTATGAAGGAGGAATTAAATGTTTAGAGCATGTAGAGTTGTGATGGCTTTGGTTTGTACCCTGCTGGGACACTGGCTGAAGAGCAGTAAAGTGGCAAAGCTATCCCTGCCGGAGCGCTGGCATGTGGCCATGCCCGTTGTACAGAAGATGATCAAGGTGTTTATGGCACCCACCAAGGCCAGAGTGGTTTATCATGGCCTGGAGAATATTCCCGAGGATCGGGCGGTATTCTTTGTATCCAATCATCAGAGCTATTTTGATATTCCCATTATCATCGAAGTGATGGACCGTGCCACCGGTTTTATTGCAAAGGATTCTTTGGGTAAGGCACCGTTGCTGAGCACCTGGATGCGTCACATCGGATGTTTGTTTATGGATCGGGAGGATATTAAGCAGTCTGTACAGGTGATTCGTCAGGCGGGAGAACAGCTCAAAATGGGCCTGAATATGGTAATTTTTCCGGAGGGAACCCGCAGCAAGGGGGGCGACCCCCATGAGTTTAAGAAGGGCAGTCTGAAGCCGGCGTTCATTGCCGGGGCTCCGGTGGTTCCCATCTGTATTCAGGGCGCTTACAAGATTTTTGAAGCCAATCCGGGATTTTGCGTAAAGCCGGCAGAGGTGCATGTGTATGTGGGCGAGGCCGTGGAGACTGCCAATATGAGTAAAGCCGAACAGCGAGAGTTCGCAGCTGGTGTGGAAGAGTGGATCTTCCGCCAGAAGGAGATTATCAAATAAGAGAGGATGAATTTTTGGTGGACCAACTACCGTCGCAAATAGCGATACAAATTTTGCTGATTTTTATTTTTGCACTGGCTTCCGGTGCAGAGGCTGCGCTGAGTGCAGTGGACAAAACCGAATTGGAAGAGGGTAGGCAGAGTGTAGTCACCCGAATTGTCAAGCGTTGGTGGAATCATTTTAACCGTACAACCCATGCCCTGCGTTTGTCACAGATAGTTACTTTAGGTTTGGGAGGACTGTTCCTGGCCTCCTACATAGCTCCGGACTTAACTCAAATATTTATAGATGCCGGCATGATGGATGCCTGGGCCCGGTTTGTGGTGATTTTAATTGAACTGCTGGTACTGGTGTTGGGTTACGGCTGGTTTGGCTGGCTTATTGTGCGCCGTTGGGCGATGCACAATGAGTGGAGTTTTCTGAGGGTGGGAGCATTGCTCAGCGACCTGATCCGTATGATTTGTGTGCCGGTTTCTGGCTTGTTCTCTGCTATTGCAGATGGTGTGCTGCGTCTGTGTGGTATCAGTGATGTGGAGAAGGCGGAGGATGTCACCGAAGATGAAATCCGTGCAATGGTGGATCTGGGTTCTGAAAATGGATCCATTGACCAGCAGGAACGTACTGTGATCAATAACGTGCTGGAACTGGAAAATAAAACCGCCGAGGAGACCATGACCCATCGTACCGATATGCAGGTATTATGGATGGAAGATAATCTGGAAGCATGGAATCAGCAGATTGAGGAGGCCAATCACACCCGCTTGTTGGTATGTGGTGAAGATGTGGATGATGTGGTGGGAACATTATTTATCAAGGATTTTTACATCGCCATGCGTAAGGGCCTTCAGTCTACCGAAGACCTGCGTCCGTATATTAAAGAACCCTATTATGTTCCGGAGTCTGTTAAGATTGATGCACTGCTGAAGAATATGCAGAAATCCCACCATCATTTTGCGGTGGTGATCGATGAATACGGTGGTGTCAGCGGCGTATTGACCATCAATGATCTGCTGGAGCAGCTGGTGGGTGAAATCGGCGATGGCTGGAATGAAAGTGAGCCGGAGGAGCCGGATATTGTCCAGCTGGATGAAAATACTTGGCGCATTAAGGGTACCACACCTCTTCGAGATATGGAAGTGGCCTTGGATATGGATCTGCCGGATGAAGATTATGATACTCTGGGCGGTATGATTTTTGACTCTCTGGAAAGTATTCCCGATGACGGCGAAGAACTGGAGACGTTGACTTTGGCAGGGCTGTCCATCAAGGTGGGCGCCATTTCTGCCCATCGTATTGAATGGGCCAAGGTGTGCAAACTGGAGCCTGTGGCTGAAGAAGAAGAAAACGAAGACAAAGACTGATCATCAAGGCGTGAACGGGAAGAAGTTCACGCCTTTTTTTCTGAAGTTTTTCTTAAGTATCCAATAAAAGAGTAAGGACTCTTGACATATTTTCAAATATAGGTTAAAATATAGGATAGGGCAAAAGTGCCCATGTGTATTTTGTATTGCAATTTATGCTGTCAGGCTAATAGGAGATAGTCAATGAATAAAAGAAATGTGTTTTTCACAATTGTGATTTTGATCGGTCTTTTCATATATATCATTTCCAATGGTAAGGAAGAGATCGAAGGTATGGTACAGATGGTATTTGTATCAGAAGAAGAGAGTGTTCCGGAAGTTGAGGACAAGAACCAGGTTATTGTATTGTCCAGTGAAGGATATGAGATGGAGGATGCCACCTATCGTGCCATTAATGGTGAGATGTATATCGAGCTGGAGTACATTAACGAGCAGTATGCCCAGGGGCGTTTCTTCTTTGATAAGGCTGCTCATCTGGTGATTTACACCAATTCTACCACCATCATGAATTGTTCTTTGGGCGGCAGCTATGATCTGGTGAAGTTTACTGAGACTACCGGTCCTGCAACCTTTGTTTTCGTTCCGGAGGTGGAAGAAGAAAGCTCTAAGGAAGAGTCCTCTGATGAGGAAAGTTCTGAAGAGGAGACGGAAGAAGAGGGTGAAGAAAGTTCCGAAGAGGAAGAGGTCCTGGAAGAACTGCCCGAGGGTTCTGTTTATATGAACGCTGAGATGCTGAGCAAGATGTTTAATCTGGAGTTCATGTACGATGAGGAGCGTCAGATTCTGACCGTACAGGATGGCAGCATGATGCGTTTTGTGGATGTAAAAGAGAGCGAAGAGCCTGTATATCTGAAAGCATATGCCGAGGCGGGCAATCCTTTTAAGACTATTATTGGTGATACCAAGGGCTATGAAGTATATCGTGAGCTGAAGGCCGGTGAGACCCTTGTTTATTACGGTGAAGAGGGGGATTACTACCGTGTAACCGACATGAAGGGCTTGGTGGCCTATGTTGAGAAGAGTGCGGTGAGCGATGTTCGTTATGAAGAAGTGGGAAAGGTAGAGCTGGACAGCTATATTATGCCTGCAGAGCGTTTGCCGGAAGGTCCCATTAGCGTGACCTGGGATTATTTCTATCCCGGTGGCGGCGGTTATATCAATGATTATATCATTTCTGAATACTCCTATGCCAAAGAAGCTGTAAACGTTATTTCTCCCACCTGGCTGCATATTTGGGAAGACGAATATGGTGAGCCCACCATTTTGAGCGATATGGATCAGGATTATATCGACTGGGCCCAGAGTGAAGGATACCAGGTTTGGGTTATGCTGGAAAATGTGGACAATACGTTCAGTAATATTGATAACCATCTGTACGAGATGTTGTCCGTGACAGAAACTCGTCAGGCACTGGTGCAGCAGCTGTTGGTTTGGTACCAGGAATATGGTTTTGATGGAATTAATATCGACTTTGAAGGATTAGAGACTCGCGTAGGTCCCTATTATGTTCAGTTTATGAGAGAACTGTCCGCAGTACTGCGTCCCCAAGGCTGTGTAGTTTCTACAGATATTGGTGTCCCCAGTGCCTGGACAGAGCATTATGGCCGTGATGTATTGGGTGAGGTCTGTGACTATATCTGTCTGATGGCATATGATGAGCATTATACCGGCGATACCACTGCAGGTAGTGTAGCTTCTTATCCGTGGGTGCTGGACGGTGTGCTGAATTCCTTGAATGAGGGTATTCCCGCTGAGAAGCTGGTACTTTGTGTACCGCTGTATTCTCGTGTATGGTGGCTGAATTCCAATGGTGAAGTTATGGAAGATTGGTCCAATGGTATGAGCGAAGTATGGGAAGATATGGAAGACTACGGTGCACAGATTACCTGGGATGCGGATGCAGGTCAGTATCGTGCGGAGCATGTCTTCAGCGATGGTTCCAGATATATCACTTGGCTGGAAGATACTAAGTCCATGCAGATGCGTTTTGATCTGGCATTGGAGCAGAAGTTGGGTGGTATAGCCCTGTGGCGTCAGGAGTGGGAGACCGACGAATTGTATGATCAGATTCGTGAGTATCGTGCTGCGGCCGGTGCAGTGATTGATCCTATTGAAGAGTAAAGTAAAGAAAACCGGACCTGGAAAGGTCCGGTTTTGGTTCTATGGAGGATAAATATATGGAAGAGAAGAACAAGTTATATGATACAGCAGAAGAAGTGCAGACGTTTATTCTGGCTGCGGTGGAGGATGACAATCCCCAGATTAGTGCGGAGCAGTCCCTGGATGAATTGGCGGATCTGCTGCGCACTGCCGGCGGGGCGGAAGCAGGTCGTTTGATACAGCGTCGTGAGGCACCCCATCCCGGGACATATC
>JAFUJY010000015.1 GCA_017467985.1 Bacillota bacterium | reverse complement strand
TCATGTTTTCAAGTGAAATAACGATATCGTTACCCCAAAACTGTGCCACCAGAGTCGTGATGGACTGGGAAATAGAAGACATAATAAAGTTGAAGCCAAAGTAGAAACCAACCGTAGCAGCCTTTTTATGCTTGTTAGCGCATTGTCCGATACTCATGGCGTTGTAGATAAATAACAGCTGTGTACCCTGTTGAATGGGGGCGGAGATCAAGAGCATTAAGATCATGAGGATTAGCCAAAAACCACCGGCTTCATATCCTCTTGCCCAGAGTTTGCCGAACTGGATAAAAAACTCTCCAAATATGCCGGGATCCATAGAAACAGCGAAAAGTGTCCCCAAAAGGATCACTACAGCGGAAGTAATGATGTTCCACAAAACGCCCACAATCATTTTGCTCCAAAGGTGCTGGGCGGTAGTTACCGGTAGAGTAAAGGACAGATAGCCTTCATCGCTCAGCATATTGCGATAGAACCGATAGATGTTATAAAAAAATGGCGCTGCTAGTAGGGCAATAAATGCTAAAATGGTAAAGAACGTAAAGAGGCCTGTGATGGTGGCAATGATCGATGATAAAGTCTCGCTGGTCTCCGCCCAAAACTCTGTGGCCAACAGGCTGAAACGCTCCAATACCAATAATGCAGTGAAAATAATATAAGCGGTCAGGAAAAAGCGACTGGTCGCCTTAAATTCGTGTTTGATTAATTTTTTTAGCATCTGAATACCTCCCTGAACAGGGCGTCAACGCTCATGCCCTGGTTTTCGCGGATCTCTTCCACGCTGGACTGCAGTACGGCTCGGCCGTTTTGGATAAAAATCACATCATCCAAGATCTGTTCAATATCTGAGATCAGGTGGGTAGAGATCAAGATGGTAGAGTTGGGTGCATAATTATTCAAAATGGTGTTCAGGATATAATCTCTGGCAGCAGGATCTACGCCGCCGATGGGTTCATCCAGCAGATACAGACGGGCAGCGCGGCTCATGACCAGGATCAGCTGTACCTTTTCACGGGTACCTTTGCTCATAGTGCCCAAAGTCTTTTTTGGGTCAATGCCCAGATTTTGGATCATCTGCATGGCTACATCAGGACGGAAATCGGCATAAAAGTCCTGGAAATATGCGATTGCATCGGTAACTTTCATCCAATTGCTGAGATATGTACGCTCTGGCAGATATGAAACGATGGATTTGGTTTCGATGCTGGGAGCTTTGCCGTCGATCAAAATTTCTCCGCTGTTGGGAGTGAGCAGACCATTTGCCAGCTTTAACAGTGTGGTCTTGCCGGAACCGTTGGGTCCCAGCAGACCTACGATCCGTCCAGGAGCAACAGTTAGACTCAGTTGGTTCAGTGCCTGAAACTTTCCATAAAACTTATTGAGATCTTTGCATTGTAAAATCGGTATCATGGATTTCCCTCCTATCTTACTAAATCAAGGGCTTCTTCTTTGGTGAGCCCCAGCTTATATATTCTTTCTAAAAACGCTGCAACCTGCTCCTTAGCCAGTCGCAGACGCAGCTGGTGTATCATCTCTTTGTCCTCGGTGACAAAGCGGCCGCTGGTACGGTGGGCAAAGACCAGCTCTAATCGTTCTAATTCCTGCAGTGCCCGCTGCATAGTGTTTGGATTTACGGCGGCTTCGTGGGCAAGATCCCGTACGGTTGGCAACTGTGTACCTGACGGGTAATACCCTGAAATGATCCGTAGTTCCAATTCTTCCTGCAGTTGCAGATAGATCGGCCGGTTCGAATCCAAATGCCAAGCCATCAAATCACTCCCTTCTTTATTTTAAAACGCATCTTTGTACTAATATAGTAACACAAAGGGGACGGACCTGTCAAGAAAATAACAAAAAACTGACATTCTGTTTGAGATTAGAATGTCAGTTCATCTAAAATAATATCCAGATTTTCGTCGGAGTATTCGATCTCCGCTGAAAACATTCGTGCCAGCTCCACCTGTTGCTCAAATGTAAAGGCACCTGTGTTCTGCCAGATGGCAGCGCCCATTGCCCGCAGCAGCTGGTAGGAATAACCGGCAAATAATGCGCGGCTGGCAGCATCTTCCCAGTCACAGGCGTTGGCGAAGTGGCGGTAGATCAAATAGACCAAAAACTGCTGGTATTCATGCTGGCGGCCTGCCATATACCCATCAAAGGCTGCCAGATTATCCGGCAGACATTGTACGCTCAACAGCAGGTCCGTCCATGCCGGGTCCAGTCGCTCCAGGGAGAGGAGCAGGTCAATCCATTCTTCCCAGTCCATATGGGGGATTTCCGTCTGGCACATGGCCAGCATTTTTTGTACCCGCTGGGGGACGCCCAGTTGCTGGTCCTGCAGCACCATTAGGATTTCATCTCGCAGCTGAATGATTTCATCTTCAGAATTGCTGGCATCTAACAGCTGCATGGGTTTTCGGCGGCCCAGTATCAGCCGGGCGGCCTCTTCGCAGGCCAGTCCCAGACCGACCTCCACCCGTCCCGGCAGTTCATTGCGAAAGCGAGGATGGTCAGCGCAGATGCCACACAGGGATTCTTCGCCGTAACGGATAATCAGCTGGCACAGATTTTTGTCCGTCAAAAATGGACATCGTTCATTTTCGCCCAGGATAAAGTGGGGCGGGTTTTCCCAGCAGATGTTCTCCCGTATCGCCGGCTGGGAACGATAAAACTCTGCTTTTTCTTCATCGATATCGATCTCCCAGCCGATGCAGCAGTTGTGCTGGCACCGGTCAGCGATACAATGAAAATCCTTATAATAATCGGGGAAAACATACTGCATGATCACAGCTCCGAAGAGGACTTGATTTTCTTGATCCATTTGCCGCTGCGCAGGCGGATCACACACCAAATGGCCTTCAGCACCTGGTCGATCTTCAGGAAAAAGTAAATCCAGAAGGCGGGCAGGTGCAGTACCAGGCCGGCCAGGATGCCCAGGGGGATAGATGCCGCCCACAGGAAAATATTATCTGCCAGCATGAGGACTTTGGTATCGCCGCCGCCACGCAGCACACCCTTGGTCATGATGCTGTTGGTGGCCTGGAAAACAATGATCAAGCTGATAGAAAGCATCAGCTCGTGGGCGATGGCCTGCGTCTCAGCTGACAGATTATACGCCGAAATCATCGGCTCGCTGATCAAAGTAATAATGCCCGCTGCGATAAATCCGAATACGATTCCCAGCCCGAGGAAGGCGTAACCTTGCTGATGGGCTTTTTCTCGGTTGCCTTCGCCCAGGGTATAGCCGGTGACAATGGCACCGGCTTGGGAGAATCCCTGAATCATAACCGAACTCAGCTGCTGGGACACGGCGGTAACCGCGTTGGCTGCTACAAAACTTTCTCCCAGACGGCCGATGACCATGGCCACGGAGTTGTTGCCCAGTGCCAGGATGCCATCGCTGACCAAAACAGGAATGCTGATACGGATATATTCCTTCCACAGTTTGCCCACGGGGTCAAACAGATTCTTGATGCGGAATCCGATATTCTTATCCTTTACCAGCAGGTATCCGCAGATAATCGTGAATTCAAAGATTCTGGCAATCAGTGTACCCAACGCCGCACCGGCCACTTCCATGCGGGGCGCGCCAAACTTACCAAAAATAAAGATATAGTTGGCACCCACATTGATGAAGAATGCGCCGATAGAGGTATACAGCGGGATCTTTACCTGATTCACATTTCGCAGGACGATGGTACAGGTGAGGGACAGACCCAACAGGAAATAGGTTACCACGGACCATTCCAGGTACTCGATACCATAAGTGATGATGCCATCCTCCACGGTGTAGATCCGCATGATCTGTTCCGGCATGGCAATGGTTGCGACACAAAACAGGACGGACATGGCCAGTACCAGACGCAGCATGATGGTAATGGTGTTTTTCAGCGACTTGTTATCCTTCATACCAAAGTATCTGGCAACCAAAACGGAGGCGCCCATACCGATACCCATACAGAAAATGTGGAAAATGTTGATAAACTGGTTGGCCAGGGAAACGGCGGACAGCTGGGTTTCGCCCACGGCGCCCACCATAATGGTATCCATCATATTTACGCCGGTGGTGATCAGACCCTGCAGCGCAATGGGAATGGCAATCTTGGCCACATTTGTATAGAATTTTTTGTCCTTTATAAATAACTTTTGCATTTTACAACTGATACCCCTTTAAAAACATTTTGAAGAACTCTACACCCTCTGCCAGGGCAGAAACCGTTACATTTTCGTTGACACCGTGACAGCTGGCAGACTGAGCAGAAGTCATTCGCACCGGCGCAAACCGCAGGGCATTTTCTGTCAGCGCATGGAAATGGCGGCAGTCCGTGCCACCCATGATAATATAAGGCGCCACGCCCACGTCGGGGAATTGTTTGTGAATACAATCCACCACATAGGCGTATTCCGGAGAATGGATGTTGGACACGGGGGAGGCATCCCGCCGCATCAGCACTTCCAGCTCCAGATCATATTTGTCGGCATACTTCTGCAAAACTGCCAGTGAAGCATCGCAGCCCTGATGCACGCTGGTACGCAGATTGGCCACCAGCCAAGGCTCCTTAGGAATCACATTGGCAGCATCCGATCCTTTCATCATGGTAAAACAGCAGGTAGTGGCCATGACAGCCTCGCCGAAGGGCGAAATCTTGGGCATCAAAGCCATGACCAGCGGCTTGAACAACCATAGATTACCCAGGACAAAACGCAACGGCTGAGGAAAAGAAGGTGCCATGGCGGCGAACATTTCCTTAACCTCCGGCAGCAGCTTTTTCGCAAAAGGCCGTTTTTGTTCAATTTCGCTGGCAAAGGCAAAAAGTCGGGCAGCGGGGGTACCTTTGGGAGGCGTACTGCTGTGCCCGCCCTTGCCGCGAGCGGTGATTTTCACATCCATATAGCCCTTTTCGGTGATACCGATCACGGCGTAGGGGCGGTCCATGCCATCCACAGCTTTATCAATGACAGCGCCGCCCTCATCGATCACCAGTGCCAGCCGGATTCCCTTCGTCTGCAGGTAACGGACAGCGGCGGCTGTGCCGTCCCCGCCGGTTTCTTCATTAATAGAATATACCAGATACACATCGCAAGGGGGCGTAAAACCCTCTGCCAGCAGTTCTTCCACCGCCTGCAGTTCCACGAACATGGTACTTTTACAGTCCAGAGCTCCGCGGCCGTATAAATTGCCATCCACCACCTGCCCGCTGTAGGCTGGTACGTACCAACCCTCATCCGAGGCGGGGACCACGTCCTGGTGGCCCATAAATAAAATCGGCCGGCGTTCAGGATCGCTGCCAGTCCAGTGATACAGGAGAGTTCCGTTCAGAATCGTCTTTTCCAGATGCTGGTGCAGCAATGGGTATAATTCTTGCATTTTATTGTGCAGCTGGTAAAACAGGCTCAGATCCTCATCCTCCCTCTTGGAAACCGTGGGGATCCGCACCATTTCTCCCAGCTTGTGGGCGTATAATTCTAAAGTGTTCATCGGTCAGCCTCACTTTTTGCCAGCACGCATGGCGGCCATTTCCTTTTCAATAGGATGGGAAATGGCGATGACCAGCATAACGGCTGCGACAATACAGGGGATCCAGCCCAGCAGGGCATTCAGGGTGTTGATAGCAGCCTGGGGCTGGGAGGTCAGGTCCGCATTAAAACCAGCGGCTGCCAGAGCGCCGGTCATCAGCAGGTTGGCGCCGGCCTTTGCCAGCTTACTGGCCAGGTTATCGCAGGTAGACACCAGTGTGTCGATGCGGCGGCCGCTCTGCCATTCGATCAGGTCAGAAATATTATTACGATTGGTATTGAACAATACAAAAGCAAATGCCATGGCAAAAGCAACGGTGATACCGTTTACATAGATGGCTCCCATAGAATAGGGATCCAGAATAAACCAGATCTTACCTACCATATAAATGACAGAACCCAGGATCATAGTCTTTCTGCGGCCCAGAGCCTTATCCACAGGGATGGACACGAAGGTGGCAATCACAGATGCAACCAGGAATACGGCCAGAATAGGCGTGGCAGCTGCAGCGGAGCCCAGCACATATGTGGCATAATAGTTGATAGTACTCATGATCAGCAGATTCAAAATGCCGTAGCAGATGATATAAAGGGTGTTCATGACCCAGGAACGGCAGCTGAAAAGCATCTTGAATACCTGCAGGATGCCCAGACGGGACTCGTCCTCGGCCTCCTGCTTAATACGCTCCTTGGTAGTGAAATAATGTACCAGACTGCCGATGATGCAGATGGCACCCATCACCATTGCTGCGTAGAAAAAGGCGTTGCGGCCAGCCTGATCAGCTGTTACATTACCCTTGGCGTCTAAGCCGCCAAATAATCCCAGCAGCGGGTACAGGGCAACGGAACCGATAGCGGATCCGATACATCCACCCAGATTACGGGCAACGTTGATGGCTCGACGATCCGCATCCACATTGGTTGCCAGTGCACCCATGCTGTTATAGGGGATGGCTGCGAAGGTGTTAAACAATTCGAACAGGAAATAAATCGTGACAGCGATGCACATCTTCAGGCCATATGCCACATCGAAGCTGGTAAACATCAAAACCACGCTGAGTGCCCAGGGGATGGCACACCACAGGGCAAAAGGCCGAGCCTTTTCGCCGTTCTTAAACTGGTGATTGACCGCCCAGTAACCCACCAGCGGGTCATTGATTGCATCCCAGACAATGCCGATGGCCAGGATGATGCCTGCGTGACCAATCTGGATGCCCAGGACGTTGGTCAGGAAGAACAAATAAAACAGATCCTTAAAATTAAATACTACATTGCTGGCAGAAGAAAAGGTACAAAAACCTAATTTCTCCATAAAGCCGATACGGGGGATATTGGTTTTGCTGCTCATATATCTCGCTCACTTTCGTAAAAAATTGTTACGACAAGTATAGCACAAAATGTGGGTAGAATCAATAAGAATGTGCCGTAATAGGGTGAAACTATTGCGACAAAAAGGTTGGAATAATTGAAAAAATGTGGTATACTATCAAGGGTGAGGTGATGAATATGAACATTTTGCATGTGAAATATGCGGTAGAGGTGGCTAAGGCCGGATCTCTTAGTAAGGCGTCGGAAAACTTATATGTGGCACAGCCTAATATCAGCCGTTCCATCAAAGAGTTGGAGACGGACCTGGGTATTGTGATTTTTGAGCGAACCACCAAGGGTATGTCGCTGACAGCGGAGGGCGAAGAGTTTATGAACTATGCCCGCGGCATTTTGAGCCAGATCGAGCAGGTGGAGAAGATGTATAGGGATGGCGCAGCCAAGAAACAAAAGTTCTCCATCTCCGTCCCCAGAGCCTGTTATATTTCCGAGGCGTTTGTTCAGTTTTCTAAGACTTTGACCCAGGACGCCGCCGAGATTTTTTATAAAGAAACCAATTCCCAGCGGACCATCAACAACATTTTAAACCATGATTACAAACTGGGAATCATCCGTTACGCCGAAAACTATGACAAATACTTCAAAACCATGCTGGAGGAAAAGGGGCTGGCATATGAAATGGTGGCTGAATTCACCTACCAGCTGATTATGAGTAAAAATAATCCGCTGGCACAAAAGGAACAGATTACATTTGATGATCTCACCGATTATATTGAGATTGCCCACGCAGACCCCTATGTCCCCTCTCTGTCCATGGCCAAAGTTGTAAAAGAGGAGCTGCCTGACAACATTGACCGCCGCATCTTTATTTTTGAGCGTGCCAGCCAGTATGATTTGCTGGCAGAAAATGCTGAGACCTTTATGTGGGTATCGCCGGCACC
>JAFUJY010000120.1 GCA_017467985.1 Bacillota bacterium | reverse complement strand
ACTGAATAAGTCCGTTAAAGATCTGGGATATGAAGTCCTGTTTGTATCGAACTTTACATTATATGGAGATTGTCGTCATGGCCGTCGTCCCAGTTATTCCACTGCGGCTCCGGTGGAGGCGGCAAGAGACATGTTTGAGCGCTTTAAGGAATTGGCATCCCAGAGCCAGATGCGCAGCAGTTTTGGCGTGTTCCAGGCGGATATGGAGATTCACCAGGTATGCAGTGGCCCGGTAACTCTTTTACTGGATAGCGGAAAGGCATTTTAAGATGAAGATTCAGTGGTTTACGGTGGGGATGTACCAGACCAATTGTTTTTTGCTGACTTCAGAGGATGGACATTGTATGGTGGTGGATCCCGGTGACGGCGATGATGGAGTTTTGGAGTATCTGCAGAAGAATGGAATCCGGCCGGAACGGGTACTGATTACCCACGGACATATGGATCATTTCGCAGATGCAGCCCGTTTGGCTGAACATTATGATATTCCCATTGATTTTGCTAAAAATGAAGTGGAATATCTGTTTTCGGCGGAAGTGCAGCGGGGGCCTTACGAAGAAGAAGTGTTTGAGGAGTTCCTGCAGGCGGTGGAGACCCGGGGGAATCTATTGCAGGATGGTGATCAGCTGCAGTTGGGCGAAAGTTCTTTTCAAATTATCACCCTGCCGGGGCATTCAGCGTGTGGTATGTGCTTGTATCATCCTGCAGCGGGCGTTATTATTGTGGGCGACCAGTTGTTTGCTGGCAGCATTGGACGAACAGATATGTACCGAGGCAGTGGTGTACAGTTGATTCGTTCCATTCAGGAAAAGTTGCTGATTCTGCCGGAAGAGACTGTGGTTTTGCCCGGGCATGGACCCCAAACGACGATTGGTCAGGAGAAGAAAACGAATCCATTTTTGAACTGAGGAATGATTATGGGAGATGTAAATGCCTTCTATATGGAAGGAAAGGATTTTTCAGAAAGTTATTTGTATGAATTGTCCATGCTGGCCCGGGAATTTTTTCCCATGGCAGAAATTGCCAAGGAGCCGGTGGATGTGAACTTATACTGTGAGGGACGGACTTGGCGTTTGGTGGCCGGTGAAGAGGTTCAGGAACACATTTGTCCCCAAGACAGTGTATTTGCCGGAATTGGCGGCGATGCAGGGAAAAATAGCTTAAAAGCCGGTTTATATGAATTGCTGAGCAGGTGGACAGGAAGGCAGGTGCCCTGGGGAATTTTAACAGGTGTACGGCCAACGAAGATTGCTTATAGTGCCTTGGAGCAGGGAAGAAACCGGGGAGAACTGCAAAAGCAGCTTACGGAAGCCTTTCATCTGCGAGGTGATAAAGCGGAGCTTATGGTGCAGGTGGCGGATGCGGAGCGGCAACTTCTGGAGGATCACCGGGGGACGGACTTGGATTTGTATGTGGGGATTCCCTTTTGCCCCTCCAAGTGTTCCTATTGTTCCTTTGTATCTTATGATTTTCATACCTTGGGCGATACCATGGAACGATATACTCAGGCATTGGTGCAGGAGATTCGAGCCTGTGGAGCGTTTAAGAAAGAGAGAAGGCTGCAGAGCTTTTATATGGGCGGCGGCACCCCCACATCTTTAACGCCGGATCAGCTGGATCGGGTGCTGGGAGCCATCCAGGAGGCCTTCGGTTTTGAGAATATGAGGGAGGCTACCGTAGAAGCCGGGCGGCCGGATACCATTACCCGGGAGCGCCTTGGGGTGCTGAAAAAGTATGGGATCGATCGTATTTCGGTAAATCCCCAGACCATGAACGAAGAAACACTGGTGCGTATCGGGCGTCGCCATACGGTGGAAGATACCCGCAGGGCCTTTGCACTGGCCAGAGACATGGGCTTTACCAATATTAATATGGACTTTATTATGGGGTTGCCGGGAGAGGGCCTGAAAGAAGCGGCCTATTCCATGGAAGAAGTGGTGAAGATGGCGCCGGATAGCCTGACGGTGCATACGCTGGCAGTAAAACGTTCTTCAAGATTGAATCAGGAGGGCATGGGCGAAAGCGTGCTGGATTCTCAGGATATTGAAGCCATGATTGCCATCAGTGCAGAAGCTGCGGCGCGTCTGGGAATGAAGCCTTATTATATGTATCGCCAAAAGAACATGGCAGGTAATTTTGAAAATGTGGGTTATAGCCTGCCGGGTAAAGAATGTTTGTATAATATCGAGATTATGGAAGAGCGGCAGAGTATCCTGGGAATGGGGGCAGGAGCTGTGAGTAAGTTCTATGAGCCGGAGATGAACCGACTGGAACGTCTGCCCAATGTAAAAAATGTGGAAGAATATATTCGACGTATTGACGAAATGCTGGAGCGAAAGAAAAGGAGGTTTGATGCATGACAAGACAGGAAATCAATCAGCAGATTGGTGAACGGGAACTGACAACCGGCGAAATCTTAAAACATGCCGGCGGACTTTTATTTGAAGATCTAGGCAAATGGCTCTTACTGTCATTGATTGTGTTTTTGCCCACAGGCTTTGTGCTGCAGTATCTGATGCTGCAGATTCCGGACGCAACTTTGCAGGCATTATTCAGCGGCGATATGGAAGCCCTTGTGGGTGTGGATCTGGACCCTGTGATGTGGTATTTTGGTGTGCAGGTGGGGATGAGCATTATATGGATCATTACCCATTTGGCCGCTGCATTTTATACGGATCAGTGGCTGCAGGCCAGTAAACCCATACCGGGGTTTGGCGAAATGATGAAAATGGCTGTAAAGCGCTGGCCGGCAGGAATGTTAATGCCGATTCTGCTCATGGCGGCATCTTTGGTGCTGAGCACGGTGATGATGGTGGGAGTATTGGTATTTCCATTTTTAATATTCTTAATTATAGGCGTACTTTTATTGTTGAGTGCTGTATACTATATGGGATTGACGGTCACTGCCATTCGTAAGGAATGGGGACTGAAGGCTTATAAATATGCCTGGTCCGTCGCCAGAAGAAAAAAGGGAAAGGCCATCGGTTTGATCTTGATGATGATGGCCATTAACTCGGCTGCCAGTTTGCTGCTGGAGGGGTTAACCTCTTCCTTTGGTATTTTGCTGCAGTTTCCTTGGCTGTACTGTCTGGTGGGGGCTTTGTTATCAGTGATTGCCAATCTGCCCGGAATTTTTCTGGCTATTGGAGTGACGATTTATTTTGTGAATCAGGAACAGTTGATGCAAGTGCCGCTGCAGCCCATGCATCAGGAACTGCCGGAAGAGTTCGATGTATAAAAACTTCTCTAATGCGCATACTGTGTGCAGAAATGGAGGTTTTAACATGGGCAAAAAAGAAAATCAGGAGCCGGTGAACTGGCAGGAATTGCCGGAGCTGGAGCGTATGAAATACGAGGTTGCCAAGGAATTAGGGCTTTTGGATGTGGTTCGGGAAAAGGGTTGGAAGGGCCTAAGTTCAAAAGATACCGGAAAAATTGGCGGAATCGTTGCGAAAAGACGAAAAAAATAAAAAACACAAGAAAAAGCCTTGACTTGTGGGTATAGAGTGCGCTATAATGGGACAATGCGGGTAATATTTATAGCATAAGAAATGCCCAATGAAAGGCATGTTTAGGAGGAAGTTTTAGATGAGCACTAAGTTAGAGAAGTTAGAGCACAATATGGTTAAGATCTCCATCGAGATCAGCCCCGAAGAGATGGATGCCGCTTGCGAGAAGGCATATCAGAAGAACAAGGGTCAGATTCAGCTGCCCGGTTTCCGTAAGGGTAAGGCACCTCGTAAGATGATCGAGCGTGTTTATGGCAAGACCGTTTTCTATGATGACGCACTGAACGATCTGCTGGAGGTTAAGTATCCTGAGGCTATTGATGAGCTGGGTATCGAGGTTGTATCTCGGCCTGAGGTTGACGTTGAGTCCATGGAGCCCGGTCAGCCCATCGTTGTTGTTATTACCGTAGCTGTTAAGCCTGAAGTAACTCTGGGTGAGTACAAGGGGCTGGTAGCTGAGAAGGAACTGGTTGTGATTACCGAGGATGAGGTTGAGGCTGAGCTGAATAAGGAAGCGGATAAGAACTCTCGTCTGGTAGATGTAACTGATCGTGCAGCTGAGATGGGGGATGAGACCACCATCGATTTCGAAGGTTTCGTTGACGGTGTTGCATTTGACGGCGGCAAGGGCGAGGACTACACGCTGGTTCTGGGTTCTCATTCTTTCGTTGATACTATTGAAGATCAGATCGTTGGCAAGAACATTGGCGACGAGTTTGCTGTAAATGTTACAGTCCCTGAGAACTATCATGCAGAGCTGGCTGGCAAGGCTGCAGTTTTCAAGGTAGCTCTGAAGAAGATCCAGAAGAAGGAAATGCCTGTTCTGGATGATGATTACGCTAAGGATTATTCTGAGTTCGAGACTATCGCTGAGTATAAAGAGAGTCTGGCAGCTAAGCTGAAGGAGAACAAGCAGAAGATCGCTGATGACAATCGTGCAAATGTTTTGGTTGAGGCAGCTGTTGCCAATGCTACTATGGAGATTCCTGAGGGCATGATCGATGCTCGTGTAGATCAGGAGATCGACAGACAGGCTCAGTATATGCAGTATCAGGGCTTCTCTCTGGAGCAGTATCTGCAGATGACCGGCAGCAACATTGCTCAGATGCGTGCAAGCATGCGTCCCGGCGTTGAGAGCAAGATTAAGAGCGAGTTGGTACTGGAAGCTATTGCTAAGGCTGAGAATGTAGAAGTAACCGAAGAGGATTTCGTAGCCGAGATGGAAAAGATGGCTGCTATGTACGGCATGAAGGCTGAAGATCTGATGAAGAATGTTGGTGAGGCAGAGAAGGCGAACATGATGGAGAGCCTGAAGCCCCAGAAGGCCATTGAGATTCTGGTTGCTAACGCAAAAGAGGCATAAGATAGGTGTGAACTGGACTGAGCGCACGCGCCCAGTCCAGTCTTTTAGATAAGAAAATGAGGGAGGTAAAGCAAGTGGATAATTTTAAGAACATGGTTTCGATTCCCTATGTTATTGAGCAGACCAGCAGAGGTGAGCGCAGTTATGATATCTACTCCCGTCTGCTGCAGGATCGAATCATTTTCCTGTCTGACGAAGTTAACGATACGACTGCCAGTCTGGTGATTGCGCAGCTCCTGT
>JAFUJY010000119.1 GCA_017467985.1 Bacillota bacterium | reverse complement strand
TTCTGTTAGATTACTTTTTCGGATAATTGCCGGTATGTTGATACAATCACGATCGCGGAAATAATTGCGGTCAACAGGTCAGAAACCGGCATGGAATACAGCACGCCGTCGAGCCCGAAGAAAAGCGGGAGCAGGAGCGCAAAACCCACTCCGAATACAATTTCGCGCACCATGGAAAGCATGGTGGAAGCAACGGATTTCCCCATTGCCTGCAGGAAGATAAACGCAGCTTTATTTACACAGGCAAAAATCATCATACACAGATAGATCCGGAACGCCTTCACTGCAAATTCGGTATAATAAATACTTTCATTTGCTGCCCCAAAGATCCCGATCAGCTGCATGGGGCACAATTCCACAATCAATAAGGCCACTGCACCTACGCATGCCTCTGCCACCAGCAATTTAGTAAATAACTGCTTTACTCGATTATTCAATCCCGCTCCCATATTAAATCCTACGATGGGAATACATCCGGCGGCCATACCCACTACAATAGAGATTACAATCTGGAAAAATTTCATAACAATACCCACAACAGCCATAGGGATTTGAGCATACTGTACCTGCCCAAAAACATCATCCATTGCCCCATATTTTCTGATCATATTATTAATTGCCGCCATCGCTGCTACAAGAGAGATCTGCGACAGAAAACTGCATACTCCCAACATAAGCGTACGACTGACAATTTTCCGATTCAACTTAAAATCTGCAGCGGATAGCTTCACCACCTTCGTATGACACAAGTACCATATGGACAACACTGCCGTAGCTGCCTGACCAATTACGGTTGCAACGGCAGCTCCCATCATTCCCCACTGAAGGGTAAAAATAAAGATAGGATCCAGAATAATATTAATCACTGCTCCCGCTAAAGTAGAAATCATTGCAAACCTAGGATTACCATCCGCTCTGATGATAGGATTCATCGCCTGCCCAAACATATAGAATGGTATCCCCAGTGAAATCCAGAAGAAATACTCTTTGGAATGACGGAAGGTCTCTTCATTTACTGTACCACCAAACATGGCAATAATTTGATCACTAAATCCCAGATAAATCGCACACAACACCACACTGCTGATAATCGTCAGAAAAATGGAATTACCTATACTTTTGCTTGCCTCTTCCGGCTTTCTCTTTCCCAGACTCAAACTGACAAAGGCACAACATCCATCACCAATCATAACTGCAATGGCCAGTGCAATTACCGTCAACGGAAAAATAACAGTATTAGCTGCATTTCCGTAGGAACCCAGATAGCTGGCATTGGCGATAAAAATCTGGTCTACAATATTGTACAAGGCTCCCACCAACAAAGAAATAATGCAGGGAATGGCATACTTACCCATGAGTTTGCTCATCTTCTCTGTGGCAAGATAAGACTGACTCATTTCTTTCATTTTCATACTACCTCCTAAAAATACAAAAAAATAATGCGTAAATCCATAATCTGGACTTACGCATTGTGCCGCTCGACCTTGCTATTGTAGCACACTTTTTTCAAAACCGCAAGAAACAAATTTAATTTTTCTTACAACCAGCTGCTGATAAAGATCTCCAAACCGATAAAAATCAAAATCGCGCCGCCGAAAAGACCAGCCGCACGTCCAATCATCAAGCCACCCATACAAATCACAAATGTTACCACAGAAATAATCAGTGCCTAAAAGAAAGCAAATATCCCCTCTACACTGCACATTTTATCCATCTTCATATTCGGCTCCATCATTTGTTCCTCCAAGCCAAGTACAGCAAAACCAATTACATCATACTAAATCGGTGTTGTCAACCAATAAAATCCTCATAATTCACAACTTCTTTCAGAGGCCGGAATTGAGAATGTAAATCCAACGGCTTTGCATCCGGTGCCGGATACCCCATCACCAGCAGTGCCACAGGCTCAATATTCTCCGGAATATGACAAGTTTCTCTCATGGCAAAAGGATCAAAATGCATTACCCAAGTGGTACCCACACCCAACTCCCAAGCCTGCAGCATCATGTGGGTGGTGACGATACTGGCATCCACCATACCACATGACGCACCATCATACTTTCTCGTCCAGCACTCATCCTGATTATAGCAGATTAGCATAGCCGTCGGGGCATTAAAATGGCACTTGGTACAAGTCTTTAATTTGGCGATAGACTCATCACTGTTCAGCACCAAAATCCGCTGTGGCTGATAATTGCACCCTGTGGGAGCCACATGGCCCGCAGCTAAAATCTTGTCAATCACTTCCTGCTCCAAATGTTGGCCGGTAAATTTACGCACGGAATAACGCTCCGCTGCCAGCTGAAAAAATTCCATTCTCTCTACTCCTTTTTCTTTTATTATACCCCATTCTTCTGCTGCATTCAATATATTTCTCAAACTCTCCGTTGTAAAACCATGGGCTCTACTTTTAATCTTCGATATGCTGATACATACAAAAAACGTGCTAATGAATCAAAATCCATTAGCACGTTTTTATTGGAACTATAATTACTTACTTACGGAAGTAATGTGGGTATTTACACCCTCGTACCAGTACAGGAAACCTTCGATATCAACTACATCGCCGGCCTGCAGCTCACCAACGGTCTTGTAAACCTCAGTATCCTCACCGGTCAGGTAGATCTCTACACAGAAGCTGTACTCAGCGCCGTCCTTGGAAACGGTTACGTAAATGTCATCACCGGGCTCGCCGTTCTTGTACTCAATAGCAACAATGGTCATGTCCTTGAAGGAAACCTTCTGGTTCTGATACTTGATCAGATCGTCGGTACCCAGTTTGTCGGTTACATCCACAGGCTTAGCCACATAGTTACCTTCCAGAATCTCGAAGGTAGCGTCCATGATCTCAACTTCACCGGCCCATGCACCCTTATAACCGGTAACCTTGATCTTGGTACCCTCGGTCAGCTTAGCATAATCAGCCTCAGAGCAAGCCATCTCATACAGGAAGTAAGCACCCTCAGTATCCTGAGCATATACAGTTGCCTTGTTGTCCCACCAGGACTGCTTGCCCTGAACATAAGCCTCGATAACAACCTTGCTATCCAGTGCGGCTGCATCATACTCAGCATAAGTCATAACACCCTCGGACTTCTTAGCCGGGTCATCACCACCGGCACAGCCAATGGCTGCAACGGTCAGTACCAGTGCGAATACAATAGCAAAAATCTTTTTCATTTTTCACTTCTCCTTTATAAATATGTGTGTGTATCAACACGCCTACATTATACAACAAAATCAGAAAAAATCAATAATTATCTTGCTGAATTTCCTGCTTTTTTCTTCTTAATTGCCGTCAAAATGACGTAGAGGATAATAAGAATCCATGTTCCACCCAGAGCACCCAGTAAAAACACCGCAGTCCCCGGCAGTTCGCCCAGTTCAGTTTTGCCGGCGGCAATGGAACTGCCCTGAATCTGATCCAGACGATATAACGAGGTCACATCCTCATAAAGCTTGGTCATATAGTCACTATTGACCTCTTCTTTACGATTCACGGACTTGGTTACGTTCTCGATCATCTGCCCTGCTGCATTACGCAAGGAGGCTGAACCATTGAACACAGGGGTTACAAAGGTATTTTCCACATTGTCCAGCAGCAGCTGAGAAGCCTGAATCTTGATATCATAATAATAGTCGTTATCCTCACCGCCCCGGGACAAATAGTCCTGATATTCAGCGGATTCCAGAGTTTTGGAGGTGACAGGCACATAGCCTTCCGTTCCGGAATAGGCGATCTGTACCTCATTGGTCAGCAAATACTGAGCAAACAACCAGGAGGCCAGCACTTCCTGGGGATCCTCTTTGTTAAATACACACACTGACGGTCCCTGGGAAATCATCCACGGATTTTACGGATCTGCCGGGGGAATGGTGCGCACCTCTGTCTCAAACTG
>JAFUJY010000118.1 GCA_017467985.1 Bacillota bacterium | reverse complement strand
CCGCCTGGCAGATATGACCGTTACCCTACAAGATACCCTCCAGCCCCTCACCATTGATGTGGCAGCGGATGATGAACATGCCGTTCAGGTCATTTATAACCCTGCAGACTCCACCATCACCCTGGACCGCACCTGCAGCGGCGGACCAACCACCAAGTATGACACCTGCGCCTTTAGCATTACACCCGAGAACGGACAACTGAAACTGCGCTTTATTATGGATCGCTACAGCCTGGAACTCTTTGTAAATGATGGTCAGCAGGCCGCCACCATCACTTATTATACCCCACAAGAGGCGGACCGAATTCAGTTCCACGCTGAAACCCCCGTCCAGATCGACGTAGAGTTTTATCCGTTAAAGCTGTAATTTCCATTGCATTGCGATTCGTGTCGAATAGTGTAAAATTTCAAGAAATATTCGTGTAATTTAGTGTAAAAAATCAACCAAAAATCATTGTTTTTTACACGAATATGTGTTATACTATAGTTGCACCTTACAAGGAGGTTCACTATGTATAGAAAAATAATGCAATTTCTGAAAACATGGAAAAATAGCGAGCACCGCAAGCCCCTTATTTTACAAGGAGCAAGACAAGTTGGAAAAACTTACTCCATTTTGGAGTTTGGGCGAACTCACTATGAAAACGTAGCATACTTCAATTTCGAAACCAATCCTAAATTGAACGAAACCTTTGCCGAAGATATCAGTCCTAACTATCTGATCCCCATTTTATCCCACATCGCGGGGCAAACGATTGTTAAAGACAAAACACTGATTGTATTCGACGAGGTACAGCTTTGCGAACGAGCATTAACTTCTCTGAAATACTTTTGCGAAGATGCTCCCGATTATCATATCATTGTCGCAGGCAGTTTACTCGGCGTAGCTGTCAACAGAGCAAAATTTTCATTTCCTGTGGGAAAGGTCGATATGAAGACTCTATATCCTATGGATATGGAAGAATTTATGTTGGCTCTTGGGGAGGAACAATTGGTAAATCAGATCAAAAACTGTTTCCAAACCAATACGCCTCTTCCCTCTGCACTGCACGATGCCGCAATGCAGCTTTACCGTCAATATCTTATCGTAGGCGGAATGCCGGAGTGTGTAATGCAATATGTTCAAACCAAGGACTACATTCTTATACGCCATACCCAAGATACCATACTGACAAGCTACCTTAATGACATGAGCAAGTACAATAACTTGACCGAAATCAAAAAGACTCGACTTGCTTACGACAATATTACTGTACAACTCTCTAAAAAGAATACCCGTTTCCAATATAAGTTGATCAAAAAAGGAGGACGAGCCTCTGAATTTGAGAATGCAATCGAATGGCTCTGTCTCTCCGGTATTGTGTCGCAGATCTATAAAGTAGAACAAATCAAAAAGCCATTAGAAAATTATCGTGATATCGATGCATTCAAAATCTATGTCTCTGATTTGGGCTTGCTTTGCGCAAAGAAGGATCTGGTTCCAAGCGATATTCTCTATATGACAGAGGATTTGAACGACTTTAAGGGCGGCATGACCGAAAACTATGTAAATGTACAGCTTTCAATTAGCGGATATACTACCTATTACTGGGAATCCGAGCGAGGTGCGGAAATCGATTTTATTATCCAGCGTGACGCCCAGCTCATTCCTATCGAGGTCAAATCCGCCGATAATACTCGTGCAAAGAGCTTAAAGATATACATGGATACCTATAATCCCGCCTACGCAATTAAGCTCTCCACCAAAAATTTTGGCTTTGAGGATAACAAAAAAATCGTTCCACTCTATGCCGCATTTTGTATTTAAGAAAAAGCGGGGCAATCCCCTTTCTCCTCCGGCGCTTACGCGCAAGTCGTCGAGAGGGGATTGCCCCACCTTTTTTATGTATTAGAGACCCACCGTCTCCTTCTCCGCAAAAAAATGTCCCTCCATTTCCTCGGCTCAGCATTCGCGCTGTGCGCGGCTGAGCCGAAAATGGAGGGACATTTTGTTTTATTCTTTCAGAGATCCGATCATCATACCGCCTACAAAGTACTTCTGCAGGAAGGGATAGATGGCCAGGATCGGAACGGTTGTTACGATAACCATGGCTGCCTTCATACTCTTTTCCAGCATCTCATAGTCCGCAACAACGGTACTTCCCAAGTCCAGATTAGATCCGGTAATCAGGATGTTGCGCAGTACCAGCTGCAGAGGCCACTTGGAGCGCTCCTGCAGGTACAGGTTAGCATTAAACCAGCTGTTCCAGTGTCCTACACCGTAGTACAGAACCATTACGGCCATAGCCGGCAGGGACAGCGGGATGAAGATCTTAAACAGCACGGTCATGTGACCGCCGCCGTCGATAAATACGGACTCAACCAAACTTTCAGGAATGGAAGAGAAATAAGATCTCAGAATAATCATGTTATAGGTGCTGATGGCACCGGGGATAATACAAGCCCACAGGGAGTTGTACAGACCTACGCCACGAACGGTCAGATAAGAGGGAATCAGACCGCCGGAGAAGTACATGGTAATCAGTACAAAGATGGTCATGTAACGATGCCAGTAGGCATGAGTTCTGGTCAAGCAGTATGCGCCCAGACAGGTCATGGACATGTTTACAGCCAGACCGGCCACAACCAGGAACAGTGTATTACCATAACCGGTCAAAATCTGGTGGTTGGAGATAACCAGCTCATAAGCGGTGGTATCAAAGCCCAGAGGCCACAACAGCAGACCACGGTGTCTAATCAAAGCAGCAGGTTCACTGAAGGAAACGAACAGCTCATACACCATGGGGTACAGCATAACTACACCCAGAGCGAGCATAACTACAATAATTATAAGATCAACAAGGCGATCGCCTTTACTTCTTGCATCAATCATTTTTCTTCCTCCTCCCCTTAGAACAGACTGGTCTCTGTCAGTTTGCGGCTGACCGCATTAGCAAAGTATACCAGCGCAAAGTTGATTACGGAGTTGAAAAGGTTAACGGCCGTAGAGTAACTATAGTCCTGATCCAGCAGACCTTTACGATATACATATGTAGAGATTACGTCTGCAGTCTTGTAGGTGGACGGATTGTACAGCAGCAGGATCTTCTCAGAACCTACGCTCATCATCTTACCAATCTGCATGATCAACAGGATTACAACGGTACTCTTGATACCCGGAAGGGTAATGTGCCAGATCTTCTTGAATCGACCTGCACCATCCAGAGAAGCCGCTTCATACAACTGAGTATCAATACCGGCAATAGCAGCCAGGTAAATAATACTATCCCAACCCATGGCCTGCCAAATACCGCTGGCAACATAGATTGTACGGAACATTCCCGGCTCTGACAGCATGGATATGGGCTCTGCACCAAAGAAGCCACTGATCTGGTTGAACAGACCGTCACTCAGACAGAACTCGGTGATCATACCGCAGACAACAACCGTAGAAATAAAGTGCGGGAAATAAGTAACTGTCTGCATAACCTTTTTGAACTTCGGGCTACGCAGCTCATTCAGCATGATTGCCAGAATAATCGGCATCGGGAAGCCGAAAATCAGCTGATACAAACTGATCAGAATGGTATTGGTAATGGTTCTTTGAGCGTGTACACCGCTAAAGAATGTAACAAAGTGTTCGAAACCGAACATTCCCGTAAATGCGCTTCCCCAAATACCATGGGCCGGCTTAAAATCCTTGAATGCCAAAATAATACCACTCATGGGGTAATAATGGAATACCAGGAAGAAGATCACTACCGGCACAAACATAAAATACACGACCTTATTCTTCTGGAAGTCCAGACGAATCTCAGCGCCGCGACCTTTCTTATTAGTTGCCATAATACTGCCTCCACTATTAAGAATGGGGCGGCAGTATAAACATGCCGCCCCTGTAAAACCAGCTAAAAATTAACGATTCTTGAAACGGGTGTAAGCGTCCTGTCTTACCTTCAGAACGTCCTGCAGACCCATACCGTTGATTTCTTCGATGAAGGAATCCCAGTTAGCCAGGTCTTCGTTACCCAGGATGAAGCCCAGAATTCTCTCACGGCAAGTGGTGTCGATATCGTTCCACTTGGAGATAGTCTTAACTTCGTCCTCAGTATAAGTAACAGTGGGGTAAGAGTACTTGTTCATGTTGGTCTCGAAGGACTTCTGGATTTCCAGAACTTCTGCGCCCATGTGAGATCTGGTATCCAGAGCATGCAGGGAGAAGTTAGCGAACTGAGCTACAAAGTAACGAGCAGCCTGTGCGTCAGGAGTCTCTTCGTTGTTGGTAACGATATCACGGAAGGTGGGAGTACCATCTACATAGTCCCAAGCGAAGCCTTCTTCACCATAAGCGAAGAACAGAGCGCCTTCTTCAGTGTAAGCGTAGTCCAGGAAACGAGCACAAGCACCAATGTTTTCACACTGAGTACTGATAGAAGTGGAGCAACCACCGTTGAAGGGGTTGTTGTAGTGACCCATCTCAGGAGTATCACCCTCGTTCATAACCATAGAGGTCAGACCGATTACCTGATAGTTAGGATCTTCAGCATTAGCCTTCAGACAGTTCTGGATGTTACGAATCTGCTGCAGAGCCAGACCAGCTTCGCCGCTAGCGAACTTGGACTGAACGGTGCTCTTGTCAACGGAAGCCAGGTCCTTATCGATCAAGCCTTCAGCATACCACTTAGCCATCTCGGTAACGAATTCCTTGTAACCTTCCTCAGTAGGACCAAACTTAACATCATCACCCTCTACAAAGAAGGGATAGCAAACGCCCCAAGGAGAGCTCAGACCAGCTGCAGCATACTCCAGGAAGAACCAACGAGCTTCGAAAGTCAGAGGAGCAGTCAGGTTCAGTTCGTTCTTGAACTTAGTCAGAACGTTGTACCACTCTTCAACAGTCTGAGGAGCCTCTTCGCCGATTGCATCCAGATAGTCCTGACGGATTGCAAAACCAGTACCGGAAGTCTCTCTTGCATTACCAAAGTTGGGGAAGCAGAACCAGGTACCGTCGTCCATACTTACGGTCTTGTTAGCTTCTTCGTCGCTCTCCAGCCAACCAGCCAGACCCGGGAAGTAAGCCTTGTAATCGTTCAGAGCAATGATGTAACCATCATTGATAGCTGCAGACGGGCCACCCTTGAAGGTGATCCAGTTAGCCTGCATGATGTCCGGATACTCACCGGAGGTCAGCAGCAGGGAGAACTCTTCACTAGTCTCCTGAGGCTTGGAAGCGGAACCGATGTACTCCAGCTTAATACCGGTCTTCTCCTCGATTACGTCCCAGAAATAATGTCCCTTAACCCAGTTGGGAAGCTCAGCTTCGTCAGTCTTGGTCATGTTAATGGACAGAGTAACAGTGCCATCCATAGGATAGGCGAAATCTTTAGCGGCATAAGGATCGTTAGCATCGATCTCAACCTTGCTGTCATTCTTGCCAGCATCACCGGTACCGCCGTTACAAGCGAAACAGGAAACTACCAGCAAAGCAGCTAAAAGCATAGCTAAAAACTTTTTCATGATACATCCTACCTTTCATAATTTACGCCTGAGAAAGAGGCGCATAATAATTTAGTCTGATTATAGCATATTTACTAAAATTGCGCAAGCATTTTTTTAATAATTTGTGAACTAGTCATTTCTATTCTATTACCAGTCATTTCTTGCTATTTTCCTGCGACAAAAAACCACAAAAAGACGCCATCTGTTTGCAACTGAACAAATGGCGTCTTTTTCGTCACATACCTAAAACTTTTTGCCAGATTTCCTCGTCCACCAAAACACCCTGCTCCAGGCTTTCCCGGCGGACCTTCTGCATACCTTCACCGGGCCAGCGCACCATCGCACCCTCCTGCAGCGCCGGGCTAGCCTTTACATCCGCCAGTGTGGCGTCGATTTTATCCAGCAGGATTTCCTTATCGCCAAAGGCATCCATCTTCATTACGATAAATACCTGGCACAGTTCGGTCTCCAGGGGCAGTTCTCCCACCTCCCGGGTGGTACGGCCGCCGGAAAGCACCGCCGCCATCAGGTCCAGCATCAGCGACATGCCGGAGCCTTTCCAGTAACCGATAGGCAGGGGCTGCTTGGTCTTCATGATTTCCCCTGCATCCTTGGTGATGTTGCCCTGACTGTCAATACCACCGTCCACCGGCAATTCCTTGCCCGCCCGGGCATAGGACTCCAGCTTACCGTAAGAGAACATGGACATGGCCACATCCAGCAGCACCACACCCTGCCGGGAGGGCACCGCAAATACAATGGGATTATTGCCCAAACGGGCATCCTTTCCGCCCCAGGGCGGCATGTTGGGGATGGTGTTGGTCCACATAATGGCCAGATATCCCTTTTCTGCAGCCTGCAGACCAAAGGCCCCCGGCCGCAGCCAATGATTGGTGTTGCCCACTGCCACACAGCCGATGCCAAACTGCTCTGCCAGCTCCATGGCCCGATCCATGCAATACTGGGCATTCAGATTACCGGGGCCCTTGCAGCCATCATAGCGGGCCAGCGCCCCCATTTGCTGGGTCAGAACCGGCTGGGCATTCACATCAATAGTGCCATCTTTAATATTATCCACATACCGAGGAAAACGGTTTAGACCGTGGGTGTACACCCCATCCCGGCTGGATTCTGCAAAAAGCTGTGCGCTGCGCCGGGCCCTATCCTCCGGCATGCCCAGCTTGGTTAGCACGCGATAAAATTCAGATATCATAGTTTCAAACGGAACTCTCATGTTAGAACCTCCTGGTGGTGAATTAACATTATTATATCAAACT
>JAFUJY010000117.1 GCA_017467985.1 Bacillota bacterium | reverse complement strand
GCTTGGCTCAAGAACTTATCTCCACTTCAAAAACATTACAGCAGCTGGCATCGGAATATCAATTTTGTGATGAATATTATTTGTCTGCCTTCTTTAAGCGAAACCTCGGACTCTCTCCCCAGAAATATCGCAGCAACTATTCATCCCAATGGTGATTCCAGCCGATAAAACATTTTGCGTTCCATGGTCTTTTGCAGCCGATATACAAAAAACCCCGGATCCACCCGGCTGAGCAAGCTGCTCATCAAGCTGCCCGCCGTCCCGGAAACCACATCTAATGCATCCACGATCATTTCCGGTCCCGGCACCTCCAGCCAGCTGGTATAAATCCCTCCTGGCTGGGGATAAATTTTGATAATTCGCTCATTGGAATACTCCAAAAAACAGATGCGCAGCTTAAATACCAGCACATGGTCTTCGTTTTGGGTAAATTCCCCCTGCACTGCCAGCTGGTAATATTCGCCCCGCAGGCGAATTTTTTGTTTGCGTGCCTGCCCCAAACCAATCTGTAAAGTGATTTCTTCATCACCGCACCGGAACATTCCACAAAACATATCATCTTGCTGGCAGAAGGAAATGCGGCTGATTCCTTTTGAGAAATTATTCTGTACCGCCTGCATGAAAACCGGCAGTATGGCGGTGCCGCTGCCATCGGCCACAAAGCTGCGGCCACACAAAAGTCCCAGTCCCGTTACCAGGTCCGTGTTCAGAAGTGTCCCTTTGGGGGGACGGACCTCTCGGCGACGCCGATGAATGATTCCCCGAGGCACCAGGAACTCCGCCCCCTCATCCAGCTCCGTCCCCGGTTCAAATCCGTCCCCAAAATACTTTTCAATCACCGCTGCCAGTGCATTTCTCGCCTCCAGAGCCATATTCCCCGCTGTATTTACCACCACCATGTCCGTCCTGGGAAATACCATCACATTTTGTCCCAGCATTCCGCTGAACTGGTAGGATCCTGCATCAGGGCCCATCCATATCTGAAATCCGTATCCGTAGGACGATGACTCTTCAGGCGTCTCCACCTGTTTAGAAGTAGCCTGCTCCACCCACTCTTTTGAAATCCGTTGCTGTCCTTCCCAACAGCCCTTTTGCAATAACAGCTGTCCCAGCTTGGCCATATCCTCCGGCAGCATATATAGACCCCAGCCGCCTTTTTCAATTCCCAGCGGGCAGCATTCCCAGTAAAATCGCCGGATTCCCATGGGCTCCAGCAATTTCTCCCGCAAAAAATCGCTGAGACTCTGCCCGCTTACCCGGCATGCGATCACTGCCAGCATGTATGTGTTCATACTGTTATACTGAAAGCCCTCGCCCCGCACCGACGATTCCAAAAAACCTTTGACCCAGTTTTCCTCCGTGATGGAGGCCGCTTCATTATACACCACACCGCTGGTCATGGTGAGGAGCTGATATACCGTGATGCCGGCTACCCGTCGTGAAGGAGTGTACTCCGGGAAAAAATCTGCAATTTTATCTGTCAGACTTAGCTTTTCTTCATCTATCAGCAGGCCAATGGCCATGGCTGTCAGGCTTTTACACAGGGAGTGGGTCACATGCCACTCTTTGGCACTGAAAGGCGGATAATCCATTTCCCCAATCACATATCCATGCCGCAGTACCAGCACTGAATGGGGGTGCAAAGGGGACATTTCTCGGAAAAAGCGCTGCAAATACCCGTTGCTCACCCCTTGGGACCGGGCCGATGCCCGCGCCAACGGGGAACTTTCCTGAAAATCCCCGCTCCACACCCGCTTGGCCGGCGTAAAGGGAATCTGGGCTGCCTCCTCATTTTGCTGCGTTAACAGATGATATAACAGCTGCGCTGTTCGTTTTTGCACCCTGAAATCCATCAAAAACTCTCCTCGCCCATGATTTATCAATTGCACAAATCTTTTCTCTATGTTACAATATAGTATATTCTTCATTCAGAAAGGATTTATTCATGCAGTATTTTATCTCGTTTTTGGAGGGCATTATTACCTTTATCTCGCCCTGTCTGCTGCCCATGCTGCCCATTTATGTTTCCTATTTTGCCGGCGGTCAGCAGCACACTCCCCTGAAAACATTAAAAAACGCACTGGGATTTGTACTGGGATTTACCCTTGTTTTTGTCCTGATGGGCGCATTAGCCGGTTCTGTGGGTGGTTTGTTGAACAAACACCAGACCATTGTAAACATCGTTACCGGTCTGGTGGTGGTTTTCTTTGGATGGAATTTTCTGGGTATCTTTAAGCTGAATCTGATCCGTGGCATGAGACATTCCATGGGCAGCAAACCCTTAGGTTTTTTCTCTGCCATGATCTTTGGCTTTGTCTTTTCCTTGGGATGGACCCCCTGTGTGGGTGCATTTTTAGGCTCCGCCCTGATGCTGGCTTCCCAGCAAGGACAGACTTGGATCGGTGTGGTCATGCTGTTATGCTACTCGCTGGGACTGGGCATCCCCTTTGTCATCAGTGCCCTGCTCATCGACCAGTTGAAAGGCGCCTTTCAGTTTATTAAACGACATTATCAGGTGATTGATGTGGTCTGCGGCGTTCTGCTGATTGTGGTGGGTCTGGCCATGATGACCGGTCTGCTGGGACGACTGCTGGCCTTGTTAGCTTAAGGAGGCTGTGTATGAAAAAAGCAATTTTTTGGATTTTACTGGCGGCCCTGCTGGTCATCATCATTGTAGGTGCGTCCCGGATGTACCAGGATTTGGGTGAAAAATACAAGCCGGGCGGATTGGTGGAGACCAGCTCCGTCCCTGATTCGTCCCCGTCCCCGGAGGAATCCTCGTCAGAACTGTCCCCCGCACCGGATTTTTTCGTGTATGATTACGACGGCAACATGGTCAAACTCAGCGACATGATCGGCAAACCTGTGGTTTTGAATTTCTGGGCCAGCTGGTGCCCTCCCTGTAAAAACGAAATGCCCGATTTTGAAGAGGCTTATAAAGAATACGGCGACGACATTCATTTTATGATTGTAAATAACACCGACGGCAGCCAGGAAACGGTGGAAACTGCCAAGAGCTACATTGACTCCCAGGGCTACACCTTCCCCGTTTACTATGACACCAGCTACAGCGCCGCCATCACCTACGGTATTTCTTCCCTGCCCATGACATTTTTCATCGATGCCGATGGCAATCTGATTGCTTACGGCATGGGTATGTTGGATGCCAGCACTCTGCAGCGGGGAATTGATATGATCTACACACCAAACGAAGGAGAATAAAGCCATGAACGACAACAAAAAATCCCTTTTACAGGCACTGAAATTCACCCTTTTCTCTATCTCCGCCGGTATCATTCAGGTGGGCAGCTTTGCCATCCTGGAGATTTTCGTCAAGGACTACTGGATCCCCTACCTGATTTCTCTGGTACTGTCCATCCTTTGGAACTTTACCCTCAATCGCCGCTATACTTTTAAGTCTGCCGCCAATGTGCCCGTGGCCATGGCCAAAATCTTCGGATTTTATTTGGTGTTTACACCCCTGTCCACTTGGCTGGGACACCTAGCAGAAGGCGTCGGCGTCAACGATTTCCTGATTTTGGCCGCTACAATGATCGCCAACTTTATTCTGGAATTCCTCTTCTGCAAGTTCGTGGTGTACCGCGGACAGGAGGATACATTAAACCAAGCTCAATAACGAAAAGCCCTCTTGTATGCTAAGAGGGCTTTGCTATTTTTACTTCGGATCCATGAAGGCCCCGATGAAAAATGGTAAGTTTGTTTCGCAGTCAATCAGCATGTAAATAAACGGACGGTCCAAATAAACATATTTATATTCGATTGGTCCTTCACTTCCACCCGAGAACAGCCCCGCAAAAAGTGCGGTGGCTTTCGTCCCCTTTTCATCCACAGAAATATAGGTTTTATGCAGCATTTCCTCAACATAAATATTGCCGCCCTCAAAGGATCCCAGCTGGGAAAAATCCGCCAGCCTCGGATCAAAGGCATCTGTCAGCCCCATATTTTTCAGCACATCCTCCATACGCCCGCTGTAATCCGCCTCAAACTTGGGAATCGCCGTTTTTACGGATTCCCGGGCCGGATTTGCCAGCATTTCATACAGATGATCGCCGGTGAGGGTGGCTGCATACTCTGCCACAGTCACGCCTTCATTGGGCAGCAGCGCCGCAAAAGCATATTTATTTTCCTTATAATATTTGATCACGCCCACCGCATTTTCATCTTCCAGATATTTATGCTCCTCCGAATACATAAAGTCCATTTTCTTGGTGGTGCCATCCTCCAGGGTAAATGTTCCTTTGTCCACATCACTGCGTTCGTACTCGTTCTCCCATTTGGCCTCAAATGCCAGCGCATTGATCAAATACATCAGCGCATTATCAGGGATTTCTTTGATAATTTCCGGGATCATGCCATCTGTCTTTTCATCCACCCAGTTGTTCATGGCACGTACTGCATTCCGACTAAAGGGCAGCTGGTACATGTCAGCACCAAAATAGTCCGCATTGGTCTGCAGAAAATCCGGATTGGCGGTAAACAACTTGCTGTCTGTGAACCAGATGGAATTGGCCAGACTCAGCCGATAGTTTTCAGCCGATGGCAGTTGGGACACATAACTGTGAAGATACTTTGTCAGGTCTGTCACTGGCAGGCCCAAAACTGTCTCCAATTGGGACAGAGTTTCCCCGCTGGCACCATTGCCCATCATGGTCAGCCCACTCATCACAGACAGGGGAGAGATTAAAATATTCTTCTCGTCCTCCAGGCTCTGCTGAAACAGCCGCACACCGAAATCTGTCACAGCTGCGGCTTCCTTTGTGAGGTCCGTCACCTTTTCCACATCCTTGGCCTGCACTGTCGCCATGAGATCCGTCCCCTGATTTATCGGGGTGCATCCCGAAAACAACAACAGCCCTGCCAGCAAAATACAAAAGATCTTTCTCATGTCCGTCCCCTCCTTTGGATTAAGGCTTCATTAAAGCCCCGATGAAAAATGGCAAGTTCGTTTCGCAGTCAATTAACATATACACAAAGGGGCGGGTCAGGTATACGGTTTTTGCATTTTCATCAACCATGGCGGCGCCATCTGCTGTTACCACAACGGTGGCCGCACCTGCCTGGGTTCCCTTTTCGCCCACGCTGATAAATGTCTTGTGAATTACCCGGTCAATATGAATATTTCCTTCTGTAGACTGT
>JAFUJY010000116.1 GCA_017467985.1 Bacillota bacterium | reverse complement strand
CAGGTCTTCGGAAATCATATAATCCCGATAGGTCATCTCGTCATCGCCGACATAGAACATTACGTGGTAACCGTATTCGCTAACAATCACGCCGGTATCTCCGGGCTTGCGGTCGGAATCCACAGCCCAATTCTTAAAGGAATCTACATAACTGGATTCCCGGTGGATGCCCTCAAACAGACCGCCGTCAGATGCGGAGCTGTCATCGGAGTGTTCCTTCACCAGCTCGATGAAGGATTCCTCGGTAGCGGCGCCGTCTTTCCATTCCTGCAGCAGCTTTTCAGCCTCTGCCTTGGCTGTTTCTTTTTCTGCGTCGGTGTAGGTCATCGTGCCGTCAGAGCCGGTGGTGCCGCCTTCAAACTCAACCAGCAGATGGCGGACATTTGCCAGATGACGCAGATTCTCATTGCGGCTCTGGAACAGAACGACATAGTAGCCATTGGTGGTCTTTGTTTCGTTGCCGTCAGCATCCGTAGTGGTGCTCTCGCTGGGGATGACGGTAATGTTGCCGTTTTCCCGGGCGTTATCGGCAATCCAGGATTGCATAGAAGCAGGAATGTTGTCGTACATAACCAAACTGTTATTGGTGCTTGCAGCGGACTTGTTATCCTTGTTGACCTCCAGGGCTGCGATATCTGCATCCAATTCAACCACATCCTTGGCAGTCAGCAGGGAATTGGCGGCATCCTCAGCCTTTTTCAAAGCGTCGGCCTTTTCTGCATCGGAGTAGGTCTTGTTGCCGTCCTCATCGGTAGTGCCACCGGTGAGGAAGCTGCTGCTGCCTAAGTAGTAGGTGGCATAGGTGAAGGAAGAATACTTGTTGAGATCCTTGTTATCCTCTGCGCGGATAGCGGCATCGTCGTAGGACAGTGCATCTTTGTTCTTGTTGTAGTATGCGCTTGCAGTGACGGAAACCTCACAATACTTGTTGTAGGAATCCAAATTGGCACCGTAGCCGTAAACAGCACGTAGGTATTTGTTTGCATTGGTGTAGCCTGCCTGCATTGCGTATAGCTTTATCTGCTGGTCATTCAGCTCCAAAGCAGCAGTTTCTTCCTCGCTGAGCTGGAAGTTCTCAGCCATTGCCTTGTCGTAAAGCGCATAATCGCTCTTGGCTTTTTCTAAGGCTTGCGTTAAGAAAAAGTCAGCCCAGGTTTCACCGGTTTCGTTATTGTAAGTCTGATCGCTGATCGGTGTATTTACGTTCAGTCCCATCATTGCTGCATATGTAGAAAGATTTTCGCCGTATGCAGAAGCCCACTGTCTGATGTAGTCATTTAAGTAGTAGTTCATCTGAATGCTGTTAAGCTCATGCTCGCCGGTGATGGCAGCAATGGTATTTTTGTCAATAATACCGGAGTTATTCACGGCTCTGACACCCAAAATGCCCACGGCAGTTATGGCAACAACAAGCATAATTGCCACAAATGAAATAGAAATGGCTTTGAGCTTTTTGGCCTCTGCCTGTTCTCTTTGCTGTCTCTCGGTCAGCTGGGCAGCGGCCTGCTCTTTGCGAAGCTTTTTCTTATCGGATGCGCTCATGTAATCAAATCCTCTCATATACGAATGGTAAAAATTTGCGACCTATGAGGTACACAAGTTATGCCATTATAACCGATTTTGCCTTTTGTTGCAAGAGGGTTCTTGTAGTTTTGCATAAATATGAAAAAAGTTTACATTTTTAGAGGATTATATAAAAACATGGGGAGCAGAGCTCCCCATGCCGCACCCACTTCGGCCGTACGCATCCAAATATGACCTGCACGAAATGGCAGGTGGGTTGCCGCTCCGGGCCTTCGCTGCTCCCAACGTCCGCCTCATGTCAAAGCATAGGCGGGAGGTCTGCAATCCTACCGGGAAGTCAAACATCCCTAGATATAAATGTGGGTCCAAATGGACGACATTACGTACCAAGCAGGATATACGTTATTTAATCCTCGTCTTCATCTGCGTAGAGCTGTTCCATAATCAGGCTGTACACAGCCTCCAGCTCTGCTTCGTCTTCAATGGCGCAGAGAATGGGTTCATCCTCATCCTCCTCTACAGACTTAAGAATGCTTACCTCCAAATCTTCCACCTCTTCGTCGGTGGCGGGGGTGACAGCCAGATAGGTCGCTCCGTTGTACTCCAGAGTGGTGAGAATTTCTAATTCAAATTCAGTGCCGTCTTCATCCACAATGGTCATAAAATCAGAACCGTATTCGTCGGACATGGGTAATACCTCCATTACAGTATAGATATATTTTAACCGTAGGGCATAAGAAAATCAAGTCCGAATCTGCCGTTGGTTATATTATATCCATGGGATTCGTATTTATGAGAACGGAATTTTTTGGTCAGTTGGGTATACTATATGAAATTAAAGGATAATTCATAAATTGGGTCTTTCGTTTTGCGTATGGATATGCTATAATAACGAGAATCATAGTAGAATCCTTTACTATGCGCATATGCGCACAGCGCACATAAGAATTGACCATGACGGCATCCTGCCGTAACGATGGAGGTTTATAGGATGGGCGAAGAAAAGAAGAAACTACCGAGGCAGAATTGGAAGCCTCATTGGAGTATCGATACAGTGCAGCGGGTTTGGAACGTTGCCTTTTCCGCTATTAAGATTATTGGCGGTGCGTTGATTACTGTGTTACTGATCGGCGTGGTCTGTGGATTTGTATTTATGGGGACGCTTGGTGATTACCTGCAGGAGGATATCCTGCCTATGGCAGGTATGGAAATCGAAGATGTTGAGATGGACAAGAACTCCACCATGTACTATGTGGACGAGAATGGAAACATTCAAGTCTATCAGCAGATTTTTGCCTCAACCACCAGTAAGTGGGCTGATTTGGAGGATATCCCCAAGGATTTGGTCCATGCCGCAATTTCCATTGAGGACCACCGCTTCTATACGCATCAGGGCGTTGACTGGGTGACTACCGTCAAGGCTTGTGCCCGTATGTTCTTCGGGGATGATTCTGTGGGTGGCTCCAGTATTACCCAGCAGCTCATTAAGAACCTTTTGCTGTTTGAGGATGAATCTGCCGATGACGTGACTGTGCAGCGAAAGGTGCTGGAAATCTTCAGAGCCATTCAGCTGGAAAAGCGGTATAATAAAGATACCATTATGGAGATGTATTTGAACTGCATCTATTT